>JAGYNR010000033.1 GCA_018399715.1 Desulfobacterales bacterium
TGCTTCAGAAATATTTGCGATCATAAAAAACGATTTTGGTGTTGCAGAGTACCATGATGACCTGTGGGAAACCGTTACGAAAGTTTTAAATCAGCCATATGCCATCGACCATAGTGAAAAATTACGGTCAAACCTAAAGACCGCCGATCATGTTCTTTTTCTGGCCGACAATGCCGGTGAAACCGTTTTCGACCGCATATTAATTGAACAGATCCAGAAACCGGTCATCTATGCCGTCAAAGCCACTCCGGTTTTAAATGACGCGACGGTTGAAGATGCTGTCGCAGCCGGTATCGGTACAATCGCCAGGATTGTCGATAACGGTACCGATGCTCCCGGTACTATTTTTCCCATGTGCAGCAAAAATTTTATGGATATTTACAACGCTGCCCCATTGGTGATCGCCAAAGGACAGGCAAATTATGAAAGCCTTAGTACTGCGGATTCAAGGGTCTTTTGCCTGCTGCAAATTAAATGCCCGGTGATTGCCGGCGATATTGGTGAATCTGTCGGCGATATCGTCGTTCGACAAAGTACGGAACTGGGGTAAAAATGACCAAAACTCAGGATTCAGGATACTTTCGGTATCCGCATTTACGGTCGGGACAGACCAGATATGTTCCCTCTTTTTTGGTTGTTTTTTCGAGCATATACTGGGCACCGCATTGGGGACATTTTTCATCAATGGGCTTGTCCCAAACAGCAAATTTGCACTGAGGAAACCGACTGCATCCGTAAAAAATTTTTCCCCTTTTGGAGCGTCGCTCGATCAGCTCACCGTCACATCCTTCGACAGGACATTTGACACCTGTGGCCTTTCCGGTTTCTCTGGGACTAAGAGATTGGGTATGCTTACATTCCGGATATCCGCTGCAGGCCAGAAATGGGCCGAACCGCCCCATCTTTTTAACCATCGGTCTTCCGCACTTTTCACAAATTGTATCCGTCGGCTCTTCCTTAGGTTGCTCTACAGGCTGTATGTTTCCTTTTTCGTCCCGCTGATAATCCCGGGTATAATTACATTCCGGATATCCGCTGCAGGCCAGAAACGGACCGTTTTTCCCGACTTTTACATGGAGCCGGGACCCGCATTTCGGGCACTTCAAGTCTGTCGGAACCCCCACGCCTTTAACACTTAGCATTTTTTCAGCTGCATCATCTAAGTTTTTCCTGAACGTGTCATAAAAAGCCGACAGTACTTCTAAGGCTTTAACCTCATCGGCCTCCAGCCGGTCAAGATTGTTTTCCATCCCGGATGTAAAGTCAACACTGAAAATATTGGGAAAACTCTGCACCAGAAGATCATTGACAATAAAGCCGAGTTCGCTGGGCTTAAAATGTCCCTTTTCCAGTTCCACATACCCTTTATCCCGAATGGTAGAAAGAATAGTTGCATAGGTACTGGGACGACCGATACCGTTTTCCTCCAATTCCTTGACCAGTGAAGCTTCGGTAAACCGGGGCGACGGCTGGGTGAAATGCTGCATGGGATCAAAACCAATCACTTTCAGAACTGTCTTTTCCTGAAGATCCGGAAGTTGTTCCTTTTGGTCGGTATCTTTTTGTTTCTCGCCCTGATATACAATCAAAAAGCCCGGAAACCGAATTGACGATCCTGATGCCGTAAACCGGTAAGGACCTCCAATAATAGATATGGTTACCTGATTGATCAGCGCCTGTGCCGTCTGGCAGGCTACAAAGCGTTTCCAAATCAGCTTATACAGCGATAACTGATCCCGGTTGAGATAAGGCGCCACACTTTCGGGTGTATGAAACACCGACGTGGGACGAATCGCCTCGTGGGCATCCTGTGCCTTTTTCGGATTTTTGAAAAACCTGGGTTTTTTCAAGGCGTAGTCTTCGCCGAATTTATGTAAAATATAATCCCGGGCTTCCACCGTCGATTCTTCAGAAATGCGCACCGAATCGGTTCGCATATAAGTAATCAACCCTACCGGCTCTCCATCCTGAAGTTCAATGCCCTCATAAAGTTGCTGTGCTACCATCATGGTTTTTTTAGCACTGAATTTTAGTTTTCGGATAGCATCCTGCTGGAGTTTACTGGTGGTAAAGGGGGGTGGAGGATTTCGCTTAACTGTCTTTTTCTGAACCTTGTCGACGTTCATTTCGACATGGGAAAGTTCCTCCAAAATCGTATCAGCCGCTGTTTTATCTTTGATGGTGATTTTTTTTCCATCTTTGGCCACCAGTTTGGCAAAAAACGGCGGCGGATTATCTCCCTTAAGATGTGCCGTTATCGACCAATACTCCGTTGGTTCAAAGGCCTGAATTTCCCGTTCCCTTTCACAGATAATTCGCAGGGCTACCGACTGCACGCGTCCTGCGCTCAAACCACTACGGACCTTACGCCATAAAAGGGGGGATACCTGATAACCTACCAGGCGATCCAGAATCCGGCGTGTCCGTTGGGCCTCGTACCGGTTTTTATCGAGATTTTCCGGTGAAGCCATGGCCTTGCGTATGGCCTTATCGGTGAGTTCATGAAATAACACCCGATGAAAATGACGCCCTTTTTTGTTCAGCACCTCAGCGGTATGCCATGCAATGGCCTCCCCCTCCCTGTCAGGGTCCGGTGCCAGATAAATATCCGTGCTTTCACCGGCGGCTTTTTTCAGCGCTGTAATCACTTTCTGCTTGTTGGGTATGGTTTTATATTCTGGTTGAAATCCCTTGTCGATATCAATCCCCATCTCGTTTTGGGGCAAATCTTTAATATGGCCCACAGTAGCGGCAATTTTATAGTTTTTACCTAAAACTTTCTGAAGGGTTTTAATCTTGGTTGGTGATTCAACAACCACTAACGGCTTGCTCACAATAACTCCTTGGTATATTAGTGATTTTCTTTTAAAGAAAATAATTTTCCGGGAGACTGTTCCACGATACCTTCCAATTCCAGTTTTAACAGAATTCCGGAAACCATTCCGGGCTCCATGGACAAGCTTTGCACCAGGTCGTCGATATGAACCGGATAAGGTCCTAACGCTTTGAGAATTTTCATCTCTTCAGGAGACAATTCCAAATTTACTTTTGATAAATTTGAATGATATGCATCATCACCCACAGGTGCAACTTTTTCTTCCAGTAGCGGATAAAGATCTTCAACAATATCCGCGGCAACTTCCACCAGCTTTGCTCCCTGTTTAATCAAACAGTGGGTGCCCGCACTTTTAAATGAACGAATACTTCCCGGAATAGCGAATACTTCCCGGTTTTGTTCAGCAGACAGTCTGGCAGTAATCAGAGATCCGCTCTTTTTGGCTGCCTCCACCACAACAGTTCCCAAAGACATTCCGCTGATAATCCGATTTCGGACCGGAAAATGATGTGGTTCAGGCTTTGCATTCAGTGGAAATTCCGAAATCACAGCCCCCTGTTCGGCAATGCGATAAAACAAGGACTTATTTTCCGGCGGATAAATACATAGAAGACCGCTACCCAAAACCGCTATGGTTCTGCCATTTCCCATGAGCGCCCCCTCGTGCGCGGCGGTGTCGATACCCCTTGCCATTCCGCTGATAATCGTAAATCCCATGGCAGCAAGATCCTTGCTTATTTGACGGGCTCCGGATATCCCATAGCTGGTTGGATTTCTGGAACCAACCACCGCCAGATTGTTTTTCTCGGGAAAAAGTTGACCAAAAACATACAAAAAAGGCGGAGGATCAGGTATATGGCGAAGAAGCGGGGGGTAGTTGTCATCAGAAAAGGTAACAATATCAATTCCTTCACCTATGGCATTGGCCATTTCATTTCGGATAGTATCCGAAATCCGGTAATTAATGACAGATTCCGCCAGACGCCGTGAGATACCATCGATTTTTGTCAGTTCTTCAACGGATGCTTCCAAGACCAAAGATGGTGAAGAAAATCGTTCAAGAAGTCGTTTAAACAGGATATTTCCAATACCGGGAATACTTTTCAGGCCAAGCCATGGCAGTAGTTTTTCCGGACATTCACTCATTATTTAAGCTTGAATCAACTGCTTCATTTTCGTTGTTGCCAGGCCAAAAGGATCGGGCTTGCAACATATACAGATGAGTAAGTACCGATAATCACGCCAATGGTTATGGCAAAGGCAAAGTCATGAATCATTCCTCCTCCGAGTACCAGCAGGCATAAAACGACCACCAGGGTGGTTAGAGAGGTAAGCAACGTCCGACTAAGAGTTTCGTTGACACTTCTGTTTAAAACAAACTCCATGGGCTTGCGGTGGTGTTTTTTTAAATTTTCACGAATACGATCAAATACAATAATCGTGTCATTTAATGAATAACCGATGATTGTCAGTAATGCCGCAATAATCGGGAGCGTAAACTCTTTTTCAAAAAGGGAGAAAATGCCCACTGTGATGGTAACATCATGAATAAGAGCAACAATAGCCCCCATAGCGTATTTAAGCTTCAAAAACCAGAACAAAACAAGGGTAATCAGCAAGGCAACCACGATCAAAAACGGAATGCTTACCTCGAAAATGGAAAAAAAATAGACCCCCCCCATAAGTGCAGCGGCCATTAGACCACTGACAACTAATTTCATTTCAAAGCGCCAGGAAATATAAATGGCGATAAACAACAGCGCAAAAAACATTGCAAATAGAGCTTTTTCACGGAGATCTTTTCCCACCTGCGGTCCGACCATTTCTACCCGCCGAACCTCAGCCTGAGAACCGGCAGCCAGTTTCAACGCCTGCTCCAGGCGGGAATTAAAACTCTTTTCAGTGCCGATATCTTTATCGGTACGAATCAGATACTCATAATCATCCTTTCCACCAAACGTCTGCACTGTCGGGCTTTCTATTCCCAGGGCATCAAGTCCGGATTTAATATCCGCCACATGCACCGATGACTGAAATCTTACCTGGATCAATGTACCGCCGGCAAAATCGATGCCGTATTTGGGTCCCCCGTGAATAACCAGGGTTAAAATACTGATAATAATCATACTCAAAGAGACATAAAAGGCGATCTTTCTCTTTCCGATGATATTCAAGTTAATGTCATAGCTTACAAATTGCATTGATTCCTCCGAAAGGGCCGTCTCAAATACTAAGGGTTTTGATTTTCCGGGATATCAAAAAATAGTCAAAAATAGCACGGGATACAATCAGTGCGGTAAAGAGACTGGAAAGAACTCCCAGGCTAAGGGTTACGGCAAATCCTTTGACCGGACCCGTTCCGAACTGAAACAGCACGAGCGCTGCAATCAGCGTTGTCACATTGGCATCTAAAATGGTCAGCGCTGCACGGGAAAATCCGGTATCTACAGAGGCTCTGGGGGTTTTACCGATATGCATTTCTTCCCGTATACGTTCAAAAATCAATACATTGGCATCAACCGCCATGCCGATGGTTAATATGATTCCGGCAATACCCGGCAGGGTCAGTGTCGCCTGGAAAGCAGCCAGACCAGCAGCGATAAGGATAATATTTAATACCAGAGCAATATCGGCGATGATCCCCGCTCCTTTATAGTAAATGATCATAAAAATAACGACAAAGATACCACCGACGCACATTGAAATCAGACCTTTTCGGATGGAATCCGTTCCCAGGGAAGGCCCGACAGTTCTTTCCTCCAGGATGTTGACCGGGGCAGGCAGTGCGCCTGCCCTGAGAACAATAGCCAAATCCCTGGCCTCCTCTGAAGTGAAAGCACCGGTGATTCTGGCCTCACCTCCGCTGATTTTCTCCTGGATGACAGGTGCGGAATATACATGGTTGTCCAAAACAATGGCCAATCGTTTCTGAACATTTTCCGCTGTGATCCTTTCAAAAATCCGGGCGCCTTTTCTATCAAATTCAATAGAGACATAAGGTTCATTGTATTGGGAATCGATCTGAACCCTTGCATCGGTCAGATAGGCACCGGTTAGCATGGTTCGTTTTTTGACCACCATGGGCACCTTTATCTGCCGGTTGGTAGTTGGATCCTCACGCATTTGGTATAATAACTGACTTCCCGGAGGAGCTCCTTCTTTTTCTGCTTTGTGAGGATCAACGGTTTCATCTACCAGCTTAAACTCCAAAAGAGCTGTCTTGCCAATCAACTCTTTAGCACGCTGGGTATCGCTGACACCGGGGAGTTGTATCAGTATCCGATTGGCCCCCTGAAGCCGGATGTCCGGTTCGGAAACACCAAATTGATCCACACGATTCCGGATGGTCTCCAATGCCTGTCGGGTAGCCATTTTTTTGATATTTTTGACTTCCTCATCCGGCAGATCCATCATCATAGAAACGCTTTCTTCCTGCCGGTTACGGGAAAGAATCCGCAGATTCGTAAATTCTTTATCCAAAAATTTTTGGAAAGCGTTTACATGCTTTTGATCCTTGATACTTACCGATATTTTGTTTCCTTGTACCCTTTCGACATAAATGTGAGAGAGTCTCTCCCGCTGAATACCTTCCTGAAGCTCTTGAGTGATCCGTTCTACGGTGCTTTCAACGGCTTTGTCCGTATCTACCTCCAGCACCAGGTGCATACCGCCCTGAAGGTCTAAACCCAGATTGATTGTTTTATGAGGCCACATTGAGGGCAGAAACGTCGGAACTACATAAATTACAGCGATGATAACAACCGCCAAAATGAGTACCATTCGCCATGAAATTTTTTTCAATGGTTCACACCCTTTCGATTATTTTCCGACAGGTTTTGAGTCCCCGTCGTTATAATCATTACAGATAATTGCATCACCTTGAAAAAATGTTAAAACACACCAAAACCATATGAAAGCCCCAAGAAAACACAATACCCGAAATGACAGGTATTTTTCAATGGGGCTTCATTGAAAATAATAATGATGCTATTTAGTGCCCGAACAAAACCTATGATTTTTCGTTAAGATCAAGGAAGACGAAAATTTTAACCACATACATACATTGAGTATTTCGAGGATTAAAATTTGAGTCTGACGCAGATATTGGCGAAAAAGACATTTTCGTTCAGGCACTATTTAGAATTCTCTGTATCTGTCTTATTGTTTTTCTTTGGCTCCTTCGGTGCCGATACCTGCTGTCCTTTATTTTTCACCATTGCCGCCACATTATGCCGGGCAAGCTTGATACGGACCTTATCAGCAATCTCTACTGTAACGGTCGCGTCATCAATTCCGGTAATCCGCCCATATATACCCCCGGCGGTGATAATCCGATCCCCCCGTTTCAAATTGCTGATCATTTCTTTGTGTTCTTTGCTCTTTTTCTGCTGGGGCCTGATTAAGAGAAAATAAAAAATAACGAACATTAAAATCAGGGGAATAAAGGCACCAAATGTATTACCTTGTCCGCCTGCAGCGGCATCTCCACCTTGGCCCATTGCATAAACGATATCGATCAAAATATAACCTCCTTACCTTGTTATAACACTGCCCACTATACAAAAACTGTTACGGGGTTTCATCTTACAACATTTAAAATTCCTTAAATGTTTATACTATAGAATTGGCGCTCATATACTTTAAATCGGATAGTTCGTCAAATGATTCTTGAAATTTTCATCACATCATTCGTGTATGAATGAAAATTCCCTGAATCCTTCACCATTAAGAGTAGACAGGCATTTTCCACTAAATCAATAGCTTACTGACAAATAATGTTTCCGTCACCCGGAACCATTGTTGAATCTCCTTCGATACTGATGGATAGTCCCCGACGCATCTCAAGTTCCAGAATCTCTTTTCGCTTTTTGTTTAAAATGTAATCTGCTACTTCAACCGGAAGTGTCGCTGTTACATTGGTAATCTCATCTTTTAACGTTTCCAGCCTGAGTTTTCGAAGAAACCTCAACCCAAGGGTTTCCGTAGAAGGTGTCAACCCCTTGCCCTGACAGTATTTACATGCACCGTAACTGCCAAACTCGATGGAAGGTCTAAGACGTTGACGAGACATTTCCAAAAGGCCAAACCGGGAAATCCGTCCCACAGTAGTTCGGGCTTTATCATTTTTCACATGTTTTTTCAGGGCTTTTTCAACTGCCTGCCGATGTTTTGAATCTTTCATGTCGATAAAATCAATGACAATCAAGCCGCCCAAATCACGCAGACGCAGCTGACGGGCAATTTCCTCGGCGGCCTCAACGTTGGTCATCACAGCAGTCTTTTCAATACTGGATTGGTGAGTCCCCTTGCCCGAGTTGACATCGATAGCAACCAGCGCTTCTGTCTGTTGAATCACGATAGAACCACCGGATTTAAGATTTACCCGATTTTCAAAAATAGACGCAATCTGGTTTTCAAGCTGATATTTTGTAAAAATCGGTTTCGGGCCTTTATGGAGTTTCACAATTTTGGTATGTTTGGGTGAAATAATTTTAACAAAATCTTTAACCTCTCCATACACCGTTTCGTCATCGACAAGGATACCGGAGACATCAGTAGTAAAGTAATCCCGAATGACACGAACTACCAGGTTTCTGTCCTTATACAGAAGTGCTGGTGCCGATGCTTTCATGCCTTTTTCCTTGATATTTTTCCAGAGTCTCAGCAAGTAGCGAATATCATTGCCGATAACTGTCTTTGATCTGTTCATGCCCGCCGTACGAATAATAACCCCAAAGCCCTCAGGAATTTTCAAACCTCCCAGAATGTCCTTTAATCGCTTGCGCTCCTTTTCATCTTCGATTTTACGGGAAACGCCTATATTTTTACTCCCCGGCATTAACACCACATATCTTCCCGGAAGTGAAATATAAGAGGTTAACATCGCCCCTTTTTCCATGATCGGGTCCTTGGTAACCTGAACGATAATCTCTTGTCCACGCTTGAGAATATTTTTCAAAGAGCCGTTTCCGGAGTGATTGTCCTGAAAATAGTCACTGTGAATTTCGTGTTTTTGAAGAAATCCATGTCGTTCGGCGCCAAAATCGACAAAAACCGCCTGTAGACCGGGTTCAATCCGAAAGATAATGCCTTTGTAAATATTTCCTCTGATAATTTCCCTGGCTGCGCTTTCAATTTGAAATTCCTCCAGCTTGCTGTCTTTTACACTTGCAATTCGGCATTCCTCAGGATCGACCGCATTAATTAAAATTTTTGTAGTCATAAAAAGTGTGCTCTTTTCCGCCTCCTTTCTTTTATAATTCATCTTTAATAATGTTAAAATATAACTAAACTTAAGTGCTGCATATGAGATTGTAAAATACAAGTCAATTAAATTCTATAGTTTTTCTAAAAACCATACATATTTTTATCATGATGGCACGATTATTTTGGCTACCTCCCTTCGTAATTTTTACAAAATTAGAAATGTTCCGATCTTGATATTTAAATGTTATTATGGCATTAAAATTTGCGTTTATTTTATACTTTTGGATCTTTCTTTGAGACGATAATGACGATTACCTTTTTATTTTCGGAGGTTAAAACCAATAATGGACGAACAGTACGATCCTGATATCATCGAGCATCGATGGCAAAATTACTGGGAAAAAGAAGGTTTGATGAAAGTAACGGAAGCCCCGGGAAAGAAAAAATACTATCTTCTGGAAATGTTCCCCTATCCTTCCGGTAAAATTCATATGGGGCATGTCCGTAATTATACCATCGGTGATGTAGTGGCCCGATATAAGCGAATGCGGGGGTTTAACGTGCTTCATCCCATGGGGTGGGATGCCTTTGGTATGCCGGCGGAAAACGCAGCAATCGCCAACAATACTCATCCGGCAAAATGGACTTATGAGAATATCGATAATATGCGGACCCAGTTAAAGCAAATGGGATTCAGTTATGATTGGGACAGGGAACTGGCCACTTGCCAGCCGGAATATTATCGATGGGAACAATGGCTGTTTTTAAAAATGTACCATAAGAAAATGGTTTACCGAAAGGAATCCTTTGTCAACTGGTGCGAAACCTGCCAGACAGTTCTTGCCAACGAGCAGGTGGAAGCCGGTCTCTGCTGGCGGTGCGGAAAACAAGTCCGTCAAAAAAAGCTCGCCCAATGGTTTTTCCGGATCACCGACTATGTTCAGGATCTCCTTGATTACTGTGACAAACTCAGTGGCTGGCCCGAAAAGGTCATTACGATGCAGAAAAACTGGATCGGGCGAAGTACGGGAGCACAAATCCGGTTTCCTATTGAAAATCCATCCGAAAATATGCAGAAAGAGATTCCGGTTTTTACAACCCGGCCGGATACGGTCTTTGGCGCTACCTTCATGGTGCTTGCTCCCGAGCACCCGTTGGTTACCAAACTTTCAAAAGATACCGATCAGGAAGCCGCGATAGCTGAATTTGTCGACAGGATGGCTTTGCAGGACCGTTCTGCCCGGGTGATCGAATCCTATGAAAAAGAGGGCGTATTTACTGGAAAATATTGTATCAACCCAATGACCGGCTATCGAATGCCTATCTTTACAGCCAATTTTGCACTTATGGAATATGGCACCGGTGCAGTGATGTCCGTTCCGGCTCATGATCAAAGGGATTTCGAATTTGCCCAAAAATACGGGCTAAACATCATTGTTGTGGTAAATGCTCCAAATCAGGATCTGACCGCCGAATCCCTTACCGAAGCCTATACCGGTGAAGGAATAATGATCAATTCCGACCGGTTCAACGGGATAACCAATATCGAGGCCCAGGAAAAAATCTCTGCCTACCTGGAAAAAAAAGGTCTGGGGAAAAAAACAATCAACTACCGTCTCAGGGATTGGGGAATTTCCCGACAACGGTATTGGGGGGCACCCATTCCCATCATTCACTGTCCCTCCTGCGGAATTGTCCCGGTCCCCGAAAATGAGCTTCCGGTGTTACTGCCGGAAGATGCCGATCTTCTGGAGGGAGGAAAATCACCACTGCCCGCCCTGGCATCATTTAAAAATACCACCTGCCCGCTCTGCGGAGCGCCTGCACAGAGAGAAACCGACACAATGGATACCTTTGTGGAATCATCATGGTATTTTGAACGATATTGCAGCCCCCGTTGCAACACTGCGATGTTTGACAAATCGGCTGTAGATTACTGGATGCCGGTCGATCAATATATAGGGGGGGTAGAACATGCTATACTGCACTTACTCTACTCCCGCTATTTCACCCGGGTACTCAACGACCTGAGTCTGGTCAATTTCAAAGAGCCGTTTACCCGCCTGCTGACTCAGGGAATGGTATGTAAAGAAACCCTTTCATGCCCGGAACACGGGTATCTTTTTCCAGATGAGGTAATATCCGACGGTGAAAATCGCCGGTGCAGAAAGTGTAATATGCCGGTGACTGTCGGCCGGGTGGAAAAAATGTCCAAATCCAAAAAAAATGTTATTGATCCCCATGTGCTGCTGGAAAAATATGGGGCTGATACCACCCGTTTGTTCTGCCTGTTTGCAGCTCCTCCGGAAAGAGATTTGGAATGGAGTGAACAAGGGGTTGAAGGCGGTTACCGATTTATCAATCGCGTATGGCGGTTTGCTTATGCCATCATGGATGAAATTCAGGATGTTAAAGCCTTTAACGGTTCCCCGGATGAACTTGAAGGGGAATTCAAAACTATTTATAAAAAAACGCATCAAACCATTCAAAAGGTCACCGATGACATAGAAGAACGATTACATTTCAATACAGCTATCAGTGCAATCATGGAGCTTGTCAATGCATTGTATGGTATGGAATCGTTTCAGAATCCGCAGGAAACAGAAAAAACAGAAAAGGAAACAAAAGTTTTACGATTTGCCATGGAAACCATTTGTCTTCTCTTATCTCCGGTTGTTCCCCATGTTGCTGAGGCACTATGGTATGCATTGGGACACCGGCAAAGTATTCTTTTGACTTCCTGGCCTAGTTACAAAGAAGATGCATTGACAAAAGAAGAGCTGGTTATCGTGGTTCAGGTCAACGGAAAACTGAGAAGCCGACTTCATGTTTCGGTGGATACAGATGAAAAAGATATTAAAAAACAAGCGCTTGAGGATGAAAAAGTTCTTAAATTTATCGGTGAAAAACCGGTGAAAAAAATAATCGTTGTAAAAAATAAACTGGTTAATATTGCTACCTGAAAAACAGCAGAGGATAAGATAATTGAAAACTCGGTTTGTCCTGATTTTTATACTGGCTTTAAGCATAGCCTCATGTGGCTATCGGTTCGCCGGCGGTGAAGATTTTCCGTTCGGTATTAAAAAAATATTTGTGAACATGTTTGAAAACCACACCGGTGAAACCGGGATTGAGGTAATCGTCACCAACGATTTTATCTATGAATTTACCAGGAGCAATAAGGTTGATGTTGTCCGCCGCCATCAGGCCGATGCCGTTTTTTCGGGTGTTATTCGGTCTGTCAGTTTCGGAAGTATCACCCGCAGCAATATTCAGACAACTCTGGAAAGACGGGTACGGGTAACTTTCGATCTTAAGCTCACTGACAGGCAAGGTAATGTTTTGTGGGCCGCAAGGGATGTTTCCGATGATGAAACCTATGATGTTACGACGGAAAAACTCTCTACCGAACGAAATCGACGAAAAGCCATATCCCGGTTATCCGAACGGATGGCACAAATTATTTACAATACCATTACGGATCTTGAAGACGGTGGGTATTAAGTGGTTTTGTATTAATTGAATCATCTAGTTTGCCGGCTTACCGGCAAACTAAATTAACTGGATGCCACATTAACAATCTTTGAAAGCCGTGAAATTTTTCTGGCAGCAGTCCTTTTATGGATAGCGCCTTTTTTGGCAGCCTTGTCAATGACAGACTTGGCAAGATCTAATTCTTTGACGGCTTTTTCCGGACTTTCTTCTGTAACTGTCTGGCGAACATTTTTAACTGCGGATTTGACCCGGCTTCTGACAGTTTTATTTCGCATTCGACGGACAACATTCTGACGGGCACGTTTTAAAGCGGATTTGTGATTTGCCACCTTGCTTTCAACCCCTTTCTGTTTTTTAGTTTAAAAATTGATTCATCATCTGTATATTACAGTATTGATCCAAACAAACAAATTATACTAAAAATTTAAAATATTAAATATATCGCATGATAAAATATTTTGTCAAGGAAATTACAACTATCTTTCCACCGGTAACTTTCATCCTTCCATGTACTTTTACAAAATTCAGGATAAATTGTGCAGTATCCGGTTTGCTACTTCACATATGGATCATCTTTCCAGACCGTCACGGTGAATATCGCATCTATGAGTGAAGATATCCAGGTAACAAAGGAAACCGGCATTATCTGTGGATTAACCCTGTTGAGCCGCACGTTTGGATTTTTAAGGGATGCTGCAATGGCTTGGTTTTTTGGTGCCGGCTATGTGTCAGATGTCTTTTTTGTAGCCTTCAGGATGCCGAACATGATGAGACGGCTTTTTTCAGAGGGGACATTGAATCTTGCATTTATTCCGGTTTTTATAGATTATTTGTTAAACAAAGGAAAAGCTGAAGCATTTCTGCTTGCCCGTTCCGCATTTTCAAGCCTTTTTTTTATATTGACAGGAATTGTTTTGCCCGGAATTGTTTTTGCACCTGTCTGGATCAGGGTTATTGCGCCAGGATTTATGGCATCTCCTGAAAAGTTATCTTTGGCAGTCTTTCTGGCCAGAATTATGTTTCCCTTCATTATTTTCATCGGCCTTTCGGCCTTGACCATGGGAATTCTCAATACCATGGGCCATTTTGCTGCCCCTTCATTGGGCCCGTTTGCAGTTAATATATCAATTATCTGCTCCATTTTTTTCATATCTCCTAACCTGAAACAGCCGGTTACCGGCCTGGCGGTTGGTGTACTGATCGGCGGTTTCCTTCAACTTTTTCTTCAGTTGCCGTTTCTCATTAAAAAAGGAATCCGTTTCTGGCAATATTCACAGCCCTTTCACCCCGGCCTGAGGCGAGTAGGCCTGCTGACCATTCCATCAGCTATCGGCGCATCCGTATATCAGCTCAGCCTTATTATTGACACCCTGACAGCGTCTTTCCTTCACGAAGGCGCCATATCCCATCTTTATTATGCGGATCGCCTGGTACAATTTCCGATGGGTATTTTTGCAATTGCTGTCGCCATTGCCGCCCTTCCCCATCTGGCAAAAGCGGCGGCCATGAAAGATTACCCCGGCTTAATCCAAAGCTTTATGTTTAGCACAAAGTTGGTAATTTTTATTATATTTCCTGCTATGATGGGACTGATTATCCTCAGAGAACCGATTGTTTCTTTGCTGTTTCATCGGGGAGAATTCGATTTATGCAGTGTACGATTGACGGCTGCAGCCCTTTTATATTATGGAGTAGGTTTATGGGCATTTTCAGGCGTCCGGATCACCGTATCAACTTTTTTTGCCATGCAGGATACCGGTACGCCGTTTCGGATAGCAATTATTTTGCTGATTATAAAAAGTTTTATGGCATTGGTTTTGGTCGCACCCTTTGGATTTAGAGGTCTTGCCCTTTCAACCTCTCTGACATCTGTTATCAATTTGATCATTTTATTACGCACGATTCATTTAAAACTGCCCGGTATTCAATGGAGGGCATTGGCGAATTCGGTGGTTAAAAGCCTGATCGGAACAACCTTTATGGCATTGGGTGTATGGGGAGCCGGTATGTTCATTCTGCCGGACATCGGCTCACCTTTTTTACCGCTTTTTTTAGGCGTATCCGGGTGTATCTTTATTGGAATCGTTATTTATATGTGTTTTTCTTTTATGTTAGCCAGCACAGAACTTAAGGCACTTTTGGCTGCAATCGGATGGAAAGGTAAGCATCTGAAATGAAAACCAGGGACAAAATATTTTTCTCTGCCCTGTTTGCATTTTTAGTGTTGATTCTTTTCCTGGCAATTTTTGGAAATAAAGGTTTTATTGACCTGAATCGGCTAAAACAACAGCATAACCTAATGGTAAACAAAAATATTCAAATTACACTGGAAAATAAATACTTGATAGACGAAATCAATCGGTTGAAACACGATTTGGATTATATTGAAACTGTCGCCCGAAGGGAGTTGGGCCTGGTTTCAGAAGATGAACTTGTGTTCAAACCAAAATAAGCGGGAAAATTGGGTAAGGCTAACCAAAAAATATAAAATTTAAAAACCATTTAAGGAAATAATATAAGGGGAAACCGAGTGTACAAAGATACTTTTATGAAAAAAAACAGTGTTGAGCCCCATGGCGGAAGGCTCATCAATCTGCTGGTTGATGACAACCGGCATGCACTTTTAAAAGACATCGCCTTAAAACTTCCGGATATAACCCTTAATGAACGTCAGTTATGCGACCTGGAGTGCCTGGCGAGCGGCATTTTTTCTCCACTAACAGGATTTATGAACAGATCCGGCTACGAGTCCGTTCTGGACCGTATGCGGCTTCAAGATGGGACCTTCTGGCCGATTCCGATTTGCCTTGATCTTAACAGTAGTGTTTCCCGGTCTCTGGAAGCAGGTCAGTCGCTGGCATTAAGAGATCCGGAGGGGTATCTTCTGGCGGTTATGCATATCACTGATATTTGGGAAGCAGATCGGGAAAAAGAGGCATTAAACGTTTACGGCACGACAGACCGTCAGCATCCCGGAGTAGAATACCTTTTTAAAATGACCGGGGATTACTATATTGGCGGTGAGCTGGAAGTGCTCAACCTTCCGGTCCATTTTGATTTCAAAAAATATCGGATGTCACCCCGGGAAATTCGTCAGATTCATCAAAAATTCGGGCAGGAACGAATCATTGCCTATCAGACCACCAGTCCCATTCACCGCCCTCAGTATGAAATTACCATAGATGCCATGCGGGAAATCGGAGGAAGCCTGTTGCTGTTACCCATTACCGGAATTACCCGGCCTTCCGATTTCGATCATTATGTAAGAGTACGGTGTTATCAACAGGTGGCCAGCCATTATCCCCCGGATTCTTTTCTGTTTAACCTGCTTCCACTGGCTATGCGGATGGCAGGCCCACGGGATGCCATGCTTCACGCCATTATTTCCAAAAATTTCGGATGTACCCATTATATTGTCAATTACAATCACGGCAATCCCGGCAATGACGAGCGTGGAAATCTCTTCTATAAAAGTGAGGAGGTCTATCATTTATCCGGTGAGTTCTCCGAAGAAATCGGCATTGCCCCTGTTCCTGTCCAAAAAATGGTTTATCTACCGTTTGAAGATGAATTCCGGGTTGAAGACCAGGTTCCCGAGGGAATACAGTCTATATCCATTACAGGGGCTGATATCAGGGAAAGAATCCGCAACGGAAAAAACGTACCGGATTGGGCGACCTTTCCGGGAGTAATGGCCGAACTTCAAAAAGCATTCCCCCCACCATCCAAACAGGGATTTACCCTTTTTCTTACCGGCCTTTCCGGTGCAGGAAAATCAACCATCGCACAAGTTCTTTACTCCCGATTCCTGGAATTGGGGGACCGACCGGTAACCCTCCTTGATGGCGATATTGTCCGGCAAAATCTTTCCAGTGAATTGAATTTTTCAAAGGAACACAGGGATATCAATGTCCGCCGAATTGGTTTTGTTGCCAGTGAAATCACCAAAAATCGTGGAATTGCCATCTGCGCTCCCATTGCCCCCTATCTGGAAACTCGCAGGGAAATTCGCAGAGCCATTGAGCAGTACGGTGGTTTTATCGAGATCTACATTTGTACCCCCATAGAAGAATGCGAAAAAAGAGATCGAAAAGGAATGTATGCAAAAGCAAGAGCCGGATTAATAAAAGGGTTTACCGGGGTTGATGATCCTTATGAGGAACCACCGGCATGTGAGCTAAACATCGATACCACCAGTATTACTCCCGAAAAAGCAGTTCAGGAAATTTTACTGTTTTTAGCACAGCGAAAATACATGTAACCACAGCATCCGTGGTTTTTAAGTTCCCTGAAAAAAGACTGATCGCAAAAAATCTTGACAGCGGTGCGTTTAACCCTTATTTAGTGCCCGAATGAAAACTAGGATTTTTTGTTCGGGCACTATTTAACCAACTCCACTATTTGAAACATTAACACAAAATACAAAACAATTTAAGGAAGGCAGAATGCAACAGATTCATGATAAGTCCACCCCTGATAAACCCCTGACGCCTGGGGTTTCTATCTGTCCCACTGGTGAAAGATTTCCACTGCCTGAAGAAAAGGATTTTCAGGCGGAATTCAACAGACTCCAGGAGATTGTCAAAGAACAGCGTCTTTTGGGACGGGAAATTGTGGTCGTTATGGGCGTCGGTTTTGTAGGTTCAGTCATGGCAGGCGTTGTAGCGGATTCAGTGAACCCTGACACAGGAAAGTCAGACAAATTTGTGATCGGTATGCAGCGGCCTTCTACCCGTTCATTTTGGAAAATCAAGTACTTAAACCGGGGAGAAGCGCCTGTTGAAGCTGAGGACCCCGAGGTTGCCCCCCTGATTCACCGGTGCGTCAAAGAAAAAGAAACCCTTATTGCCACGTTCACATATGATGCCTTGTGCCTGGCGGATGTTGTCGTAGTAGATGTTCAATGTGATTTTCTCAAAGAAACCCTGGGAAATGTCCGGATGGGTCATGCCGATATCACAGCTCTTGAGGAAAGCCTGAAAATCATCGGTGAAAAGATCAACCCGGAATGCATGGTTCTGATTGAAACAACGATTCCTCCCGGCACCACCGAGTATGTTGCCTACCCGATCATTAAAAAGGCATTTGAAAACCGGGGCCTCAAAGATATCGAACCCGTTCTGGCTCATTCTTTCGAACGGGTCATGCCCGGCAGAAACTACGTGTCATCGATTCGTGATTTCTGGCGTGTTTGCAGCGGTATCAACGAAAAATCAAAAACAAAGGTTCAAACGTTTCTATCCCAGATATTAAATGTCAAAGATTATCCACTAACCGTTTTGGACAGACCACTGGAAAGTGAAACCTGTAAAATCGTGGAAAATTCTTACAGGGCGACCATTTTGGCCTTTTTAAATGAATGGAGCCTTTTTTCGGAAAGAAACGGGGTGGATCTGATCAAGGTTATAAATGCCATAAAAGTGCGTCCCACTCATTCGAATATCATTTTCCCCGGTCCCGGGATTGGGGGGTATTGTCTTCCAAAAGACGGCGGTCTGGGGTTTTGGGCATACCACACACTGATGGGCTTTGAGGATAATATTTTCAAAATTACCCCCACCTCTATTGATATTAATGATACCCGCGGAATGCGTCCTGCACAGCTAGTCAGGGATGCGCTTCGGAATATGAGCAAAATAGTGGCAGCTTCCAAAATCGCCCTGTTGGGCGTCTCCTACCGGGAAGATGTTGGAGATACGCGCTATTCGGGATCTGAAATAATTGTCCGGAAATTAACTGAAATGGGTGGTGAAGTCGTGGTGCATGATCCCTATGTAAAACACTGGTGGGAACTGGAAAAACAGGATTCCTATCCTGCCCCGGGTCATTCGTTGGCCAGGTTTTTCAGGAACCAGGAAAAGCTCACTGACATAAGAGTCCACGATAATTTGGCGGAAACTCTTCAGGGGGCTGATGCTGTCATTCTGGCGGTCCGGCATAAAGCTTACTGCGAGCTGTCTCCTGACGACGTAATCAGTAAAGTCGGAAAACCGTGTGCTGTCATCGATTGTTTCGGTTTGCTGGATGATGACAAAATCCGTCGCTATTTCGAGCTGGGCTGCGAGGTAAAAGGGCTGGGCCGGGGACATGTCAAACGTATTAAAGACTGTGTCCAAAAAAAGTGACATCTCAACGAAGGCATTTACTCTAAAGGCTTATTTAAATATGAAAATCCTGGTTACGGGTGCTGCTGGTTTTATTGGGTTTCATCTTAGTAAACGGCTACTTGCGGAGGGCAAGCAGGTTGTCGGAATCGACAATCTTAATCCCTATTATGATGTCAGATTAAAGCAATCACGGCTGGTGATGCTGAAGGCATTTGACCAGTTCCGTTTTTTTGAAATGGATATTGCCGATCGGAATGGCATAAATGACATTTTTGCCAACCATTATTTTGACAGGGTTGTCCACCTGGCTGCCCAGGCGGGTGTCCGCTACAGCATCGAAAACCCTCATGCGTATATCGAATCCAATATTAACGGATTTATCAACATACTGGAAGGATGCCGGCAAATCAAGGTACCGCACCTTGTTTTTGCTTCCAGCAGTTCTGTTTATGGTCTGAATACCACAAAACCCTTTTCAGTTCATCACAATGTGGATCATCCCATCAGTTTGTATGCCGCCACCAAAAAGGCCAATGAGCTTATGGCACATACCTACAGTTATCTTTACCGGATTCCGTCCACCGGCTTAAGATTTTTTACGGTCTACGGGCCGTGGGGAAGACCCGACATGGCCCTTTTTCTTTTTACCAAAGCCATCATAGACGGTACCCCTATCAAAGTTTTCAACCATGGCAAAATGGAACGGGATTTTACCTATATTGATGATATTATCGAAGGCGTGAGCCGAATAATGGAACTGATCCCCCAAAAAAATCCGGACTGGTCCGGCGACACCCCCGATCCCGGCACCAGCCCGGCTCCTTACCGTATTTATAATATCGGCAATAATCATCCCGTATCTCTCATGGATTTTATCGAAACCATCGAAACAGCATTGGGCAAAAAGGCTCAAAAAGAATTTTTACCGATGCAGCCCGGAGATGTGCCATCGACCTATGCCGATGTCAATGATCTTATCAAGGATACCGGTTTTAAACCCCAAACCCCTATCCATGAGGGCATTGAAACATTTATTCGATGGTACCGTAATGATTACCTTAATCTATAAGAGGAATCAATAAATGAACTCAAAGAAAAAGATTGGAATAATAATATGTGATCGCTACCGGCGCTGCGCGGGCGGAAAGTGTTTCCGTGCGATGAAACAAAAAGATGGGGCGTTCAGTATATATAATGACATTGATTTGGAGCTGGTTGGATTTACAACCTGTGATGGCTGTCCCGGTGGCAATATTGAATATGCGGGTGATGAAATGGTTAAAAACGGCGCTGAAGTGATTCATCTGGCTACCGGGCTGGTGGTTGGTTATCCTCCCTGCCCCCATATCGATACGTTCAAGGCTTTTCTTGAAAAACGCTATGGGGTTGAGGTTGTTGTGGGAACACATCCGATTCCCCAAAAATATCTGGACATGCATACGCATCTGGGAACATGGAAGAACGCTTCATGGAAACCCTTTATTGCGCCGACGATGAGTGATGAAGCTACCCGTTTAAGTTATGATTAGCCCCATACCTTCCCGGTGGGTGTCATTCAAAACCGTTGGTGAAAAGATTTCCGATAACATGCAATTGAGAATTTATAACTGTTGAATGAGTAGTACTGAGCCTTACAGATGTTAAAGCCATTTGATCGTTTCAGGTTTCAGCATGGGTGCCACGGGCCAAGGC
>JAGYNR010000034.1 GCA_018399715.1 Desulfobacterales bacterium
TTTTAAAGCCGGAAAGCGGAAATTTTTTGAAGTCTTTATCGGGCAGGGAAAAAAAACGCATCGGGCAATGGAAGTGGCTGATTTGTGCAAAGAAAAAAAAGTCCCCCTTAAATTTGTGCCATCGAACCAGCTTAAAAGCCTGGCCGGAATGCCTGAAACTCATGGGATTGGGGCCAGAGTCACCCCCTTACCACTTGTTTCCCTGAAAACATTGATGGACAATAAAATAAAAGCCCCGTTTTTGGTAATACTGGATCATGTGGTTGATCCTCACAATCTAGGGGCTATCATTCGTACCGCTCTTTGTGTGGGGGCTAATGGCATTGTCATCAGCAAGGATCGGTCGGCGTCTCCTACGCCGTCGGTATCCAAAATTTCGGCGGGTGCTTTGGAGCATCTGCCGGTGGTCAGGGTCATCAATACGGCTAATGCGGTCAAGCTTTTAAAAACAATGAACATTTGGGTGACAGGGCTTGACAGTTTTGCGGCGGATGTATTGTATACAAAAGATATGACCGGTCCACTGGCACTTGTAATTGGTGGTGAAGAAAAAGGACTTCGTCCGTTAATAAAAGAGAACTGTGATTTTTTGGTTTCAATTCCCCAGGCAGGTCCGGTTGAATCTCTGAATGCCTCAGTTGCAGCGGCTGTTGCAATGTATGAGGTTTTCAGGCAGAGAAAGAGAGGATCTTTTACGTTTTAATCTGTTATTTTTTGAATAATTGTTTTCGTTCGGGCACTATGTAAGCGGGAAAACATCGTTTAGTTTTATTCAAAAACAGTGAGGATCAAATATTAAAAAAGGATTGGAGACTTATGGCAAATGGCAGCAGAATCATAATGAAAGATGACGGGTCGCTAACTGTTCCCGATATACCGGTTATTCCTTTTATTGAAGGGGATGGCACCGGCCCGGATATCTGGAGGGCTACCCGGATGGTTTTGGACGCAGCGGTGAATGCTGCTTATAACGGGGAAAAAGCAATAGTTTGGTTGGAAATATATGCCGGTGAAAAAAGTCGTGAGAAGACGGGTGAGTGGCTTCCTGATGCTACCCTGGAGGCTATCAGAGAGCATGTAGTGGCAATTAAGGGACCATTGACGACTCCGATTGGAGAAGGATTCAGAAGCTTAAATGTTACCATTCGCCAGCGACTGGACCTGTATGCCTGTGTACGGCCCTGTCGGTACATAGAACCCGTGCCGAGTCCCATGAAAAATCCGGAAAGCGTAAACATGGTGGTCTTTCGGGAAAATACAGAAGATGTTTATTCGGGGATTGAGTTCCAGGCTGAAGCATCTGAGACAAAGGAAGTGATTCGGTTTTTAAAGGAACAGATGGGTGTTTTTGTTCCGGAAGATTCCGGTATCGGAATCAAACCCATCAGCGCTAAGAACAGCAAACGGTTGGTTGCCAAAGCAATTCAGTATGCCCTCGATAACGGCAGAAAAAGTGTCACATTGATGCACAAAGGCAATATTATGAAATTTACAGAGGGGGCTTTTAATCGCTGGGGCTATGAGGTGGCAAAGGAAAAATTTAAAGAGCAAACTATTACTGAGGCAAAACTTTGGGATAAGTTCAACGGCGTTTTGCCAACGGACAAGATAGTGATCAAAGACCGAATTGCTGATATGCTATTCCAGCAGGTGTTATTGCGGCCAGAGGAATTTGATATTATTGCTACACCTAACCTAAACGGCGATTATATCTCCGATGCGCTGGCAGCTCAGGTCGGTGGACTCGGTATGGCTCCCGGTGCCAATATCGGTGACAGATGTGCCTGTTTTGAAGCTACCCATGGTACTGCTCCTAAATATGCAAATCAGGATAAGGTTAATCCTAGTTCATTAATTCTTTCGGGTGCCATGATGCTGGATTATATCGGTTGGCATGAAGCCGCTGAATTTGTGAACAAGGGGCTTCAGAAAATGGTAAAAGCAAAAACAGTCACTTATGATCTGGCTCGTCAGATTGAAGGGGCAACAAAGGTGAAGTGTTCGGAATTCGGTCAGGGCATCGTAGAAAAAATAAAGCGTATGTAGATCTTACGATCCATATGCTCCGCCAGTTAAAGATGGCGGTATTTCCACCGAAATGCACAGTTTGCGGTAATTTTTTTCATTCAGCAAATCGGGCGGAAAACGATGTATCAGGGTACCTGAATTTGGCTCAGGAGGTTGGTCGTATATTTTCTGAACTCATGTCTCCCTTTTTATGTCAAAAATGCTGTCAGGGATTTGTCCCGGTAAAGTCCCCTCTGTGTATCCAATGTGGTGTAATGTTTAAAAGTCGCGAAGGTGAAGACCATCTTTGTGCAAAGTGTATGAAAGCATCAAACAAAATTCACATGGCGCGTGCACCCGGTGTGTATTGTGATACGCTTATGGATATTATCCATAGTTTAAAATACCAAAGAAATATGGAACTGGCCCGGCCATTGGGGATATTTCTTTTTTTGTTTTTTGTACAAACATGGGGAAAAAATACAATAGATATCATTGTACCGGTACCATTACATGCACTTCGCATGAGAAAAAGGGGGTTTAACCAGGCATATCTGTTAATCAGACAATGGCCGAAACTGGTGGCGCATTGCGGATTAAAAGGTTACACCTTTCAGATAAGCAGTCAGGTTTTATTAAGACATCGTAAAACCATATCTCAGGTGGGTCTTGGCAGAAAAGAACGTCAAAAAAATATTCAAAATGCCTTCAGGGTTTCGGACCCGTCATTCA
Source organism: Desulfobacterales bacterium (assembly GCA_018399715.1). Classification (GTDB taxonomy): domain Bacteria; phylum Desulfobacterota; class Desulfobacteria; order Desulfobacterales; family SKZT01; genus M55B149. The sequence continues at coordinate 2,740 of JAGYNR010000034.1, forward strand.
TTAATGAAAAAAGGGTACTTTTGGTGGATGATGTGTATACGACCGGTTCTACTGTCAACGAATGTGCTAAAACACTGCTACGAAATGGTGCAAAACAAGTCGATGTCCTCACATTGGCCCGGGTTTAAGTGCATTATATGTCAAAAGACCAACGCAATAAAATAAAGGCGGGTGTAATCCAGTGGGATATTCGGCCGGGTAAAATATCTGAAAACCTGTCAGTTGCCTTAAGAGGGATTGAAAAACTTGCTTTGCAAAAGTGCGATCTGGCAGTATTGCCGGAAATGTGGTCTTGTGGCTTTGATAATACTAATTTAAAGATTCATGCAGAAAAAACAACGGATATTTTACAATGTCTTCAACAGTCGGCTGTTAAGCAACATATTGTCATTGCCGGATCTTTACCTGAAAAAATGGATCGGTCTGTTTTTAATACGTTGTTTATTATTGACAAAGATGGACATATTGCAGGTCGTTACCGAAAGATACATTTGTTTTCATTGACACAAGAGCACAAATATTTTGCAGCCGGTAAAAGGGCTATTGTTTGTCATACGTCGATTGGGAATTTGGGTTGTTTGATTTGTTATGACGTGCGATTCCCGGAACTGTCCCGCACCCTGGCTTTAAAAGGTGCCCAAATATTGTTGCTTTCAGCTCAGTGGCCGATTGGACGGATTCGCCAGTGGGATTTATTGATTCGCGCACGTGCTGTCGAAAACCAGCTTTTTATCGTTGCCGCCAACCGATCCGGCCAGGATCCAGGCATCAGCTATGGAGGACATAGCGGTATATTTGGTCCGGGTGGTGAGGCATTGGTAGTATTTTTGGAGAAACAAGATGGTGGCGGCCTGTCAGTTTTGTCCGGTGAGATTGATTTGGGGGAAGTTGAAACGTTCAGGCGCTTGATTCCCTGCTTTAAAGAAAGGGTTCCACAAGCATATGGTATCTGAAAAATTATTGTCATTGACTGACTTGAAAAAACAGTTGGAATTGATTCGCAGAACCTGCAAAAAGATTGTTTTTACAAACGGCTGCTTTGATATCCTCCATGTCGGCCATGTTTACTATCTTGAAAAAGCCCGGCTTTGTGGGGATTTGTTGGTAGTTGGTCTCAATTCAGATAAATCGGTAGGTGCTATAAAGGGACCCAAACGACCAATTGTGCCCCAGGAGGAACGGGCTGAAGTTTTGGCGGGGCTGTGGATGGTAGATTTTATTACAATTTTCGATGAAATAGATCCTTTGGAGGTGATTAAATCTTTGACTCCTGATGTATTGATAAAAGGTGCCGATTGGTCTGAGGATAAAATTATCGGTACAGATCATGTCAAAGCCGGCGGTGGTGAGGTGGCAAGAATTCCGATGATACATGCGGTTTCAACGACAAAAATAATTGATACCATTATAAATCGTTTTGGTTAAAGAGCCTCTGCAGTGGGAGTTTGAATGTTGATACACAACATGGAAAACGGACTGCAAGTTTTAAAGTTTCCTAATCTTGCTCGTTTCGGAGAAATTCGGCATGGAATTTTTACCCGGCTTGGAGGTGTGAGTCTAAAACCGTTCAATAGTCTCAATTTATGCCGAAATGTCGGGGATACATCGGAGAATGTAGAAAAGAACAGGCAAATTATTTTTCGGCAGATGGGCAGAAAAACCATGATTTATTTACAGCAGACCCATTCTGACCGGATAAGGACGATCACTAAAAAAATGGAACCCTTTGGCGGCAAAAACAATATTCAGCTCAAAGGTGATGCCATCATAACGAATCTGTACGGTAAAAATCTGGTAATTTTGACGGCAGATTGTCAGGCTGTGCTTTTGTTTGATCCGGTTCGTAAAATTATAGCCAATGTCCATTCGGGTTGGCGGGGAAGTGTACTGAATATTGTGGGAAAAACCATCAGAAAAATGGTCACTGTTTTTAAGACTGAACCTGCCGATATTCTAGCCGGTATTGGTCCTTCTCTCGGGCCTTGCTGTGCCGAGTTCATTCATTTTGAAAAGGAAATTCCAAAATATTTGTGGAAATACAAAAATTCTGGGAATCGGTTCGATTTTTGGAAATTGACCCATGATCAGCTGGTTTTAGAAGGTGTTTTGCCTGAAAATATGGCTTTCAGTAAGCTTTGCACCCGGTGCCATACCGATTTGTTCTTCTCTTATAGGGCAGAGACAATTACCGGAAGATTTGCCGGAGCAATTGGGTTGTGCGAATAATGAATGCGACTGAAAACTTATGTGTATTTAAATTTTAACATTGACTTGATTATAATCCTGTGTTAGAGGGCTGTTTCTAATGAGACATTCGGGGGCTGAAATTGGCAAAAAAAACAATCACAATTAGAAGTCTCTGTAGTCGTTCAGGTTCTTTTTCATGAAGAGAGAAACAAGGCGATATATTAAAGAGCTTGCTTATTACAGCAGTATCGGGCTTTCCGTAGCGCTGTCAATAATTATTGGTTTGGCGGTAGGCGTATATCTGGATTATTATGTTTTCTATACGACGCCGTGGTTAACATTAATTTTTTTACTTCTTGGAATTTTGGCCGGTTACCGAAATATCGGGTTGGCAATAAAAAAATTCCGAAAATATTAACAACATAGGATTGTGAATATTCAACAGCGCCTTATAAAATGTATTACCTGGACGAATTGGCTGCTTTTTGGGGTCGGGGCGGTTTGTGGGTTTCTATTTTTTCCCGGTGGGGTTGCGCGAGGCATTTTTTTTGGAGGTCTTATTGTTACGATCAATTTCCATTTGTTAGCTAGAACCCTTAAAAAAGCACTTACACCATCTCGCCTGGGCTCGCATAAAGTGGTACTGGTGAAATACTACATCCGCTTTTTAGTGAGCGGATTTATTATATTTATTCTCATTTCAAAACATTATGTAAATCCGTTAGGGCTGTTTGTCGGTCTTTCGGTTGTAGTGGCCAGTATTTTCTTTGCAACCTTATGTGAACTTAAAAAACTAATATTTAAGGAGGCTGTCTAAGGTGGAACATCCCTATTTATTTTTCGTCAAACTGTTTGAGTTGATTGGCCTTGGGCATTTTGCTCATGCATATCCCCATGTGATATATTCTTGGGTAGTTATGGCGATTCTGATTATTTTTGGAGCAATGGCGGCTAAAGGTGTGAGCATTATTCCGGGCAAGGCACAGAATTTTTTTGAGATTACCGTTGCGGGAATCGAGGATTTTATGGTGGATATCACCGGCGAGGAAGGACGCTGGCTGTTTCCTATTGTGGCAACGGTGTTTATTTATATTTTCCTCGGCAATCTGATCGGTCTTATTCCGGGATTTTTTCCGCCCACCGCAAGTCTGAACACCACACTGTCCTGTGCTTTGGTAGTGGTTATCTTTACCCATGTAATTGGTATTAAGTATCATGGCGCAAATTATATCAAACATTTTTTGGGACCTGTCTGGTGGATGGTTCCTATTATTTTTCCAATTGAGCTGATCGGGCACTTGGCTAGGATTTTGTCCCTGTCTTTCCGTCTTTTCGGAAATATGATGGGTCACGAACTGGTTTTGGCAATTCTTTTTGCTCTTGCCGGAGCGTTTTTTGCACCGCTTCCCATTATGGCGTTAGGTATATTTGTCGCTCTGGTCCAGGCCTTTGTATTCTTTTTGCTTTCAATTATGTATTTCACCGGTGCTATGGAACATGCTCACTAAAAAAAATAACGATTGCAAATGTGGTGAGCGGATATAAATTTTTAAAAGTAGTGATAAAAAATCTAATGATTAAAATTTCAACTGTTAGATTTTTTAATAGATGGGAAATTCAGAAGAAGTCTGTGTATTAACTTTTTTAAACAAAGGAGGTAGAACGAGTATGGATGCAGGAGCATTGCAATTTTTCATCGCGGCCGTAACTGCTGCAGGTTTTGGGATTGCTATCGCAGCTTTCGGATGTGGCATTGGACAGGGCCTTGGTTTAAAAAGCGCTGTTGAAGGTATCGCAAGAAATCCGGAATCTTCAGGTAAAGTAACGGTTACCATGCTGATCGGTTTGGCTATGATTGAGTCACTATGTATTTATGCATTGGTTGTCGCGTTGATTCTTATTTACGCACATCCGCAAGCTGGGATGATCGCCGGACTTTTGGGTGGCTGATACTAAGTTATTTTTTTATTCGGTAAATCAACAAGAAAAGGCGGTTCCTTTTAAGGGGGCCGCTTTTTTTTTGAACGTGTATTTTTTTGAATGCGATACAAAAATAATGGTTTCCTTCTCCTCCAATCAAAACTTAAAGACCGCGTTTCTATCTTTCCTGAATCGATATTTTTTTCTTTACTTAATTTGTCTTTATTGTTAAAAGAGTCTAAAATTTTTAATAAAACATAAAGGAGAAAAAGTAATATGGACATCAGCAGACGATTGGGTATTTTGGTTTTTTGTGGTGTGCCTGCGATTATTGGCGGTGGAATCATTTATGCGCTGTTTGGAAGCTATGTTCCAGTATTAGTGTTTGAGACCCTTCTTATATTTTTTGCAGGTGGTATTATTGCCAGATCATAAACGTAACTTTCGGATTTCCCTCACACACCATCGATTCTTCAAAGGCTCACGACACTTTATAGTATAACGCCTGAAATTTTGGGATTTAAGTGTCGTGGCCTTTTTATTTTCACATCTGGTCAGAAAAATAGTATAGAATTAATTTTATTGAATCTGTAAAAAGAAATAACGTGATTGGGCTGGAGTGATTTTAGTCTGAAAAAAAATATTAAATTTTATTATAACATGCTGAAAATATAAAAAAACAAAATGATAGAAGATAGCAAAAGCAAGGAAATCAATCTCGAGACAGAGATGAAGCAATCCTATCTCGATTATGCCATGAGCGTAATTATCGGACGGGCACTTCCGGATGTTCGGGATGGACTCAAACCTGTTCACCGACGGGTACTTTACGCCATGCATGAGTTAAAAAACGATTATAATAAACCGTATAAAAAATCGGCACGAATTGTTGGTGATGTTATTGGTAAATATCATCCCCATGGCGATGCTGCAGTATATGATACGATAGTGAGGATGGCTCAGGATTTTTCCATGCGTTATCCGCTTGTTGACGGCCAGGGAAATTTTGGCTCTGTTGATGGTGATCCTCCGGCGGCTATGCGGTATACTGAAATTCGTATGACACGATTAGCTCATGAAATGCTAAGTGACCTGGAAAAGGAAACTGTTGATTTCATGCCAAACTACGACGAAACGCTTTCCGAGCCATCAGTTTTGCCAACTAAAATTCCTGATCTGTTAATTAATGGGTCTGCTGGAATCGCTGTCGGTATGGCTACCAACGTTCCTCCCCATAATCTTTCAGAAGTGATCGATGCCATGACGGCAATTATTGATAATCCCTCAATTTCTTTGGATAAGCTGATGGAACATTTGCCTGGTCCTGATTTTCCCACAGCCGGTATCATTTATGGAACTGAAGGTATCCTGGATGCCTATAAAACCGGTCGGGGAATTATTCGGATGCGGGCGAAAGCAAAAATTGAAAAAGACAAGCGAACGAAATCGGAAACGATTGTTGTTAATGAAATTCCCTATCAAATTAATAAAGCTCGCCTGATAGAAAAGATTGCTGGTCTGGTAAAAAACAAACAAGTAGAGGGAATTCGGTATGTTCGCGATGAGTCGGATCGGGAGGGTATGCGAATTGCTATCGGTCTTAAAAAAGACCAGATCGCTGAGGTTATACTCAATCAGCTGTTCAAACAAACTCAGATGGAGTCAAGTTTTGGAATTATATTTTTGGCGGTATTAAATGGGCGCCCCCAGTTCTTCAATCTCAAAGAGATTCTAGAAAATTTTATTTTACATCGTAAAGAAGTTATTATTCGGCGTACCATGTTTGATCTCCGGAAAGCAGAAGAGCGTGCTCACATTTTGGAAGGGTTGAAAATCGCTCTGGATAACATCGATGAAGTAGTGCAATTAATTCGTGGATCCTCCAGCCCTGCTGATGCACGGTCGGAACTTATAAACCGATTTGGTCTGTCAGAGATCCAGTCTCAGGCGATTTTGGACATGCGGCTTCAGCGTCTTACCGGTCTGGAACGGGAAAAGATTTTGAAGGAATACGAGCAGCTCTTAAAAGACATTTCATGGTACAAAGAAGTTCTTTCCAGTGAGCGATTGGTACTGAATATTATCAAAGATGAGCTTTCAGAAATCAAAGAACAGTTCGGCGATCATCGGCGCACGCAGATTGTTCAGGAGACCAAAGAAATTACCATAGAAGACATGATTGTCGAAGAAGATATGGTGGTTACGGTAACCAATAAGGGGTATATTAAGCGTACCCCGATTACGCTTTACCAGTCTCAGCGTCGGGGAGGCAAAGGAAAGACCGGGATGGGGACTAAAGAAGAGGATTTTGTCAGCCTTCTTTTTGTAGCATCTACCCATCATACTTTTTTGTTTTTTACCAACCAAGGCAGGGTTTATTGGGCCAAAGTGTATGATATTCCCTCATCCAGTCGTCAAAGTCGTGGCAAGGCGATCATTAATCTTTTGAACTTTCATGAAAAAGAATGCCTGACTACTGTGTTGGCGGTGCCTGAATTCAAACCAGACTATTATATCCTGATGGCTACAAAAAATGGGCTGGTTAAAAAGACTGAACTGATGGCTTACTCCCGTCCGCGCTCTGGCGGTATTATCGCTCTCAATCTTGCAGAAGGCGATGAGTTGATCACGGCGCGAATTACTGATGGTACCTATAATGTTTTTTTAGGCTCGCGGATGGGAAAATCAATTCGTTTTCATGAATCCGATGTTCGTCCTACCGGAAGAACTTCCCGGGGAGTCCGTGGGATGCGGCTGGCTAAAAATGATTATATTGTTGGACTGGAAGTTCTCAGTTATGGTGAAACGCTGTTTATCGTTACCGAAAATGGTTATGGAAAAAGAACTTCCATTGATGAATACCCCGTACAAAAAAGAGGTGGAAAGGGTGTAATTACTATTAAGACCAGTGAAAGGAATGGATCGGTAGTGGGGATGCTTTTGGTTAGTGATGAGGACGATGTTATGTTAGTGACCAACGCGGGCAAGATTATTCGAATGGCTGTTGGGGGTATCACGGTGATCAGCCGCAACACTCAGGGTGTTAAACTAATCTGGGTAGATGAAACTGAAAAAGTGGTTGCTGCAGCCAGACTAGCTGAAAAAGAAGATTAAAAAAATATTTTGTTAATATGGGGAAACACACATATGAAAAATGCCCTGAAAGTTGAAGATATTAAAATTGGGATTGTCGGGGCTGGTAGTTGGGGTACAGCATTGGCTCAACTTTTGGCTGACAAAGGCTATAAAGTCAATTTATGGGTTTTTGAAAAAGAGGTTAGAGATCAGATCGAACAAACGAGGGAAAACAGGTTGTTTCTTCCGGGAATCCAACTCTTTGAAAGGATTCTACCCAGCAACGATATTGAGCAGGTCGTATCAGGAAAAGATTTGCTTTTGGTTGTGGTACCGTCACATGTAATGCGGGAAACTGCCGATCGATTCAGCCCTTATGTCTCAGAAACGACATTGATTGTATCAGCCTCAAAAGGTATTGAAAATAAAACTCACATGACCATGTCTCAGGTGCTGAAGGAAAAGCTTCCCCATATTCCTGAAAAAAGATTTGCGGTTATCTCCGGCCCAAGCTTTGCTAAAGAAGTGGCCAGAAAAGTTCCGACACTTGTTACTGTGGCCGCTGTTGATATCGAGATAGCACAGTTTATTCAGCGTGTCTTTGCTACCCATTATTTCAGAGTTTATACCAATACTGACCTTATCGGAGTTGAACTGGGCGCAGCTGTCAAGAATGTTATCGCCATTGCCGCTGGAATTGTGGATGGGTTGGGATTAGGTCTTAATACCCGTGCCGCTCTAATTACTAGGGGGCTTACCGAGTTGCGTCGTTTAGGAAAAGCAATGGGTGCAGAACCTATGACTTTTGCCGGACTTTCCGGTATCGGAGATTTGCTTCTTACATGCACTGGCGCATTAAGCCGAAACTATACGGTGGGAAAAAAGATAGGAACGGGCAAGATACTAAATGAAATTCTTTCAGAAATGAAGATGGTTGCAGAAGGCGTAAAAACCGCCCGTTCGTTGTATAATTTGTCTAACAAGCTCGATGTCGAAATGCCCATTTGCCATGAGATTTATCATATCCTGTATGACACCGAAGACCCCAGGGTTTCTATACGAAGGCTGATGACACGAGATCTGAAGCATGAACTGGATGAATAGACGAAAGTTTTCCCATGGGCTCCAATGATAAACGGCAACATTCAGAGGGGCATCGCCAAAGGCTTCGGGAAAGATTTTTGAACGGGGGACTTGATGGGTTTCATGACTATGAAATTGTGGAACTGCTCTTGACTCTTGGAACCCCTCGTAGGGATTGTAAATCTTCTGCCAAAGATGCAATTGAATATTTTGGAAGCTTTCAGGCAGTTTTGGAGGCACCCCCGGAAGAACTTTGCAAAATTAAAGGAATAGGTCCTAAAAATCTATTCGGTCTCAAGCTAATCAAAGCAGCCGCTGATCGATATCTGGAAAAAAAAGTGATCAAAACAGATCCTATATGTAATTCAAAGGAACTTTTTGATTATTTGTTTCATACTCTCCGAGATAAGAAACGGGAACATTTTAATGCAATTTTTCTGGATGCAAAAAACAGAATCATCAAATCGGAAACTCTTTTTGTGGGCACCTTGACAGCCAGTTCGGTTTATCCTCGCGAAGTTGTTAGTGCTGCATTGAGAAACCATGCAGCCGCTCTTATCTTTACACATAATCACCCGTCCGGAGATCCTACCCCCTCAGCCGAAGATATTGCTATTACCCGTCAGTTGGTTTTTGCTTGCCGTGTAATGGGCATTTTTGTTCATGAACATATTGTTGTCGGAAACAATTGTTATTATAGTTTTGCTGATAAGGGAATTATAAACAAAATGCACAAAGAATTTGATCTTCAAAAAAAAGATTTGGGAGAAGAAGTTTTTTGATAGGTTCAACTCTAATTTGTAAAATTAATATTGATGTCTTAATATGAATAAAAAATATCCTTCCTGTTTTGGGATTTTGGAAGAGGTTTTTCCAATGGGTGATGATGGCTTAAGGCATACACCTGAAAAATGCATTACCTGTTTTTACAAAACGCAATGCCTGCGGACGGCTATGAAAAAACCAGACGGGAAGCAGGTACGAGAGGAAATGATTGATAGGGCCTATGCTTCGGGTATAATGGGCTTTATGGAGCGATGGTCCAGAAAAAAACTTCTCCATGATAAAGTACGTGGTAAGAAATAATTATACATTCATTCCTGTCTTTAAGTTCGTCTGTTGCGTTACATGACAAAGAAAAACGAAAAGGGGAGGAGAAGTAAAAAATGATAAAAACAATTAAGGATCTGGATATTTCAGGTAAACGGGTGTTTATCCGTGTCGATGTCAATGTACCGTTGGACAGATATCAAAATATTACGGATGACGCCAGAATTCAGGCGATCATTCCATCAGTACAATATGCTTTGGATCATAATGCAAAAGTGATCATAGCTTCCCATCTGGGACGACCCAAGGGCAAAAAGGTACCGGAGATGAGCTTGGCACCGGTAGCTAAACGCCTCGGAAGGCTATTAAGTCAGAAGGTAAAAATGGCTCCTGACTGCATCGGATTCGAGGTAAAATCAATGGTGGACTCAATGTCACCAGGTGAAATTCTATTGCTGGAAAATCTTCGTTTTCATCCGGGGGAACAAAAAAATGATGATGAATTCGCCAAGGCATTGGCGGATTTGTGTGATGTTTATATCAATGATGCTTTTGCTGTCTGTCATCGGATTCATGCCTCAGTAGCGGCTATTACAAAATTTATCAAGGTTCGTAGTGCCGGATTTTTACTGGATAAGGAACTTTCCTATTTTAAAAAAGCCATGGAGGATCCCAAACACCCGCTGGTTGCGATCATTGGCGGCGCCAAGATATCTAGCAAGCTGGGTGCACTCAAAAACATGCTCAAGCATGTAGATAAATTTATTGTGGGGGGAGCCATGGGAAATACATTTTTGAAAGCCCAGGGACTTGACATCGGCAAATCTAAAATAGAGGAAGATCAGGTTTCGGTTGCCGCGGAGCTGATGGAAACAGCACGAGAAAAAGGAATAAAATTTTACATTCCTGTCGATGCCGTTGTTGCTGACAATTTTGATTCTAAGGCCGAAATTAAAATTGTGACGGTTCAGGAAGTTCCCAGAAACTGGATGATTTTGGATATCGGACCGGCCACGTCAGCCCTTTTTTCCGAAGCCATCTATGACGCAAAAACAATTGTATGGAACGGTCCTCTCGGCGCGTTCGAAATGGACGCTTTCAGCCGGGGTACCCTGGCAATGGCTCATGCTGTTGCGAATTCCTATGCGTTGTCGATTGTAGGTGGCGGGGACACTGATGTTGCTATCCATAAGGCCGGTGAAAGCGATCGTATTACCTACATTTCTACCGGAGGTGGAGCCTTTTTAGCCCTTTTGGAAGGAACGACACTTCCGGGGGTTGCCGCATTGGATGGATGCTAAGACCTGATGATCGGAAAAGCCGAGTCATTCATCGGTAATTTCAGAATCTGTAGAGATAAGATTCGAAGGAAAAATTATGTCTTTCCTTTTTTAATGTTTTTTAAATCTATTTTCAAAGGAGAAACAAAATGTACCGATATAAGCGTCTTTTAGTTGCTTTGTCTTTAAATGAGCAGGATGAAGCATCTATTCGATATGCCAGCTTGGTGGCCCGGTTGGCAAAAAGCGAAAATGTGACATTTATGCATGTGATTTCATCTATGATTGATATTCCAGAGGAATTGCAAGCTGAATTCTCTGAGTACTCTGCTGATCTTGCCAGAGACAAAATGAAGAAATTGGTGACCGGATATTTTTCAGATGATCATAGAACCACCATAGATTATAAAGTCGTTGAAGGTTCTCCACTCATGGAATTGCTTCACTATGTAAAAGTGAATGATATCGATCTTGTTATCATGACAAAAAGGCTGGAACCAGTTGAATCCGGTATGCTGTCCGTAAAACTGACCAGGCGAGTTCCCTGTTCAGTATTACTGATTCCGGAAAAATCCAAAGCAACATTTACAAATATTCTTGTTCCTACCGATTTTTCCGATAATTCAATAGATGCTATGGATGCCGCAGTAGCCTTTGCTTCGGCTAGAGGTATCAATCAAATTTATTGCCTACATGCTTACAATGTGCCCATAGGATACTACAAAATCGGTAAAAGCTATGAAGAGTTTGCTGAAATTATGAAAGGACATGCAGAAAAGAATTTCAATAATTTTTTGCAAAAAGATGTCTGTCACGGTGATACTGTATGTCAGATAAAGGACCTGAAAGGGATTACGGTTATTCCGATATTTAAGTTGGAAAAAAAACCAGCCCAGGCTATTAAGGAAGAAATCAAAAATCTTAACATTGATCTTCTTGTTATTGGGGCACGTGGCAGGCATGCCGGAGCCGGGGTTTTATTGGGAAGTGTAACTGAAAGTGAAATTAAAACAACTACAATCCCAATTCTGGCGGTCAAGAAGAAAGGAACCGGAATGAACCTTTTAGATGCACTGATGGAATTGTGAATTTTTGAGATGTTCAAAAAGCACAGTCGTTTTTGAATCAGATAGAAGCATCTGTGATGACATGAACCAGTCAATGAAAGGAGAAACGATATGGGTGACTGCATTTTCTGTAAGATAATCAAAGGAGAGATCCCCTGCATTAAGGTTTATGAGGATGATTCGATGCTGGCATTCGCAGATATCAATCCGATATCAAAAGGTCATACGTTAATCATTCCTAAACGCCATGTGGAAAATATGTGGGAAGCAACTGAAGGTGAGCTGGTGACGATTATGAAGACAGCCAAAAAACTAATCCATGCCATCAAGGACGCTTTGAATCCCCAGGGAGTAGCGGTTCTTCAGTTAAACGGTCGGGCCGTAAACCAGATTGTCATGCATTATCATCTGCACTTGATTCCGCGATCCGAGGGTGAACCCGAATTGAAACAAACAGCTTGGGAGCTGATTCCTGGAGATATGGACAAAATCAAAGAGACAGCCGAAAAAATCGCTTCAGCGATTCGATAATCGTATAATTTTTTTGTTATTGGAATTTTGGTTTTTCAACTTCTTTCCGGATGTCTTTTTCAGTTAATTTTGCTAAATTCATATAATATTGGGCTTCTTTTTTACGCTTACGTTTAAGGCATCCGGTTGCATATATAAGACATTTTTCTTTTAACATGCCGGTTGCTATTCTTTGCTGTTCTTTTGTCAATATACCATTGTCCAGCAGTTTTTTGATACTGTAAATCCGGTATTTATCCAGACCTGGTTGGCGGGACAGCTGATCCTCATGACCGCCCCGTTTTATAATCAGATTCTTGTTAATCAGGTATACTGGATACTTGCAGCTAACCCTGAGCCACATATCATAATCTTCACATGCCGGAATAGCTTCATCAAAAATTCCGATGGTTTCGATTAAATTCCGGTGGAACATTACTGCCGAAGGGCTTACCAGACATAAGGAGAGAGATGATTCAAAAATCATACCTGATTTTTTTTGATGACGACGTTTTGGATTTACCCGACGGCCGTTTCTGATCCAGATTTCCTGTGTCTGGCAAATAAGGGCATGAGAATTTTCTTTGAAAAATTGAATCTGGCTCTCAATTTTTTCCGGAAGCCATATATCATCGGAATCCAATAGAGCAATATATTCTCCGGATGCCATCTCGATTCCGCGATTTCTGGCTGCACTGACTCCCCTGTTTTCCTGCAGGATAATCTTGATTTTTTCCCCATACGTTGCCAGAAGAGCCTTGGTATGGTCAGTGGAACCATCATCTACAACAATCAGTTCCCTGTTGCAATAAGTCTGGTTTAAAACCGAATCAATGGCTTGGCTAAGGGTCCAAGCACGATTGTAGGTAGGGATAACAATGCTAACTATTGGCGGTTTTTTCAATCAGTTTTTGTCCCCTTAAATATTAATTTATAAAAGCTATGGATAAAACAATGAGTTAATTCTGTTGATATATAATGATAAAAAATTTTGCCATCAGGTGTTATGCCTCTTATGAGTCCATCATGGAGAAACCAGGAAAGAAGCTTTTGGCCAATTTCAAGCCTGTCAGGTTTTTTTTTGTTGAAATCTATAATTGCGGCATTGCATGGCTGGGCTTTTGGGATGGATATTTTCTTGTCTATCAAAAATTTTATAAAATTGACAATGCGTGCAAGCCGTAGCAAAGTTGCTGCTTGAAGAGAAGATGAAGGAATAGATACCGGAAGGGCAGAAGATCTCATCATGGAAAAATGTTTCGGCAGTTGATGGTGTTGTTGGGCATAGATGTAATCGATACTGCCAGGTGCGGGATAATAAATGGAAAGCCCAATGAGAACAGGTTGAGTTGCCAGGAACAAAATGTCCGATAGGCTTTCCTCGGCGGGCTGTTCCGGTGCTCCTGCAATAATATAGCAAACAATATTAAGGTCAATTTCTCGAGCGGTTCGGATAATATTTGCAAGCTCTTTTGTTATATCGGGCCGCCGGAATTTAGCCAATCTGGCTTGATGAGTTGAGCCGACAGAAAGATTGAGCGTTTTAAATCCTGCTGCTTTCATGAGATTTAACAGATCGGTATCGAGACTGGTCGGTAAAAGGCCGTTCATGGCCCGCAGCTCAGGTCCTGCTCCTGAAAATCGGTCATGAAGATTATAGAGAAGTTGACGGAACCATTTTCGATCCAAAGAAAGATTTTCATCCTCAAAATCGATAAAGTTGGCATTGAAATGGTCAACCGCTGTTTCTACCTCTTCCATAACCGATGCAACGCTTCTTTTGCGGTATGGGGTAGATGAATTTCCGATACAGCAGTAGGTACATTTCAAGGGACATCCGCGACTGGCTACGATCATATAACTTCCTTTCTGTCCCCGGCGGTAAAAATCATTCCGAATCAGGTTCATCGACTGTGATCCTAGCCCCTCAACCGTCTCCACGACTGCCGGGGAGCTGATATGCAAAGAGCCATCATTATTTCTGAAAACAATACCCGGTACCGTCTCTATGGGGTACCTGTTTTTAATGGCTTTAGCTAAAAGTGGTAATGAAGTTTCTCCCTCTCCACGAATAACAAAATCTACCGCCTTGCACTCCATTACTTTTTGCGGAAAATAGGTCGGATGATGTCCACCCATTACCACAAGGGTTTTCGGATGTTTTTGTTTGACCATTCTGGCTGTTTCCAACGCCTGTTCATTATATGCGGTAAACAAAGATGAAATACCGACAATAAGCGCTTTTTTTTCTTCAATTTTTTTAGCCAGATACTGGAAACTGTAACCAAACTGTTTAAAACCGTGAAACAATGTAAAAGGGGATTGATCCGGCATTTCGTAAAAAGGTTTAAGGTAATAAAATTCATCCGGACATGGAATCATCCGGGACTTTTTAGTTGCGAGGCAGTCGATAATTTCTACAGAAAATCCCCGGGAAAGAGCAGATTGGGCTATACATGCCAGCCCATAGGGAATACTTCGTTTGGCGGTAAAATAAAAATCCTGAATAGGTGGTTGTATGAGAAGTATATCTGGCATTTTCAAAAACACTTTAAATAAAATGCCATTTTTTCTTCTGGCGTATATTAATTATATTTCTGATCAATGGTTGGGAAATCATTACGCATGGTGATGATCATATCGAGGTTAATTGAAAAGATAAAAACCCAGGGCCTTATCATATTCATCCACAAAAGAAAATTCGGCGCCGATTTGTTTGCCGTTGATTTTTCGAATAATTATATTTTTTTTGATTAATGATTTGTTTTTGTCATCTAGTCTGAATTCAATATCAACCCGGTCTCCTGTGTTGAGATTTTTAGCATATGATGTGGTGAATTCCAATCCCGATCGTGATAAATTGTTTATCGTAATCGGCCATTCCCGCTTATCGTTATTTGCAAAAAACGCTCCGGCCAGCTTGGTGGTTTTCCGGTAGTGTTTTCGTCTTTCCAGAATCACCTGATAGGAATGTCCGCATGGACATTTGGCTTTTATTTTGGCGTTGCCTTGTACTGAAAGAAATTTGGATACATCCACGGTCCTTATGCCTGAGCACGCCGGACAAGCAAAAACCGCCTTATTTTCATCGTTTACATATACAGTCCGTACCATTTTTAAGCTCCATTTTATAGTTAATCGTAAAAATGTGCATATAAAGCATTTTAATGCCAACGAAATTTTTAAACAAAATTGGTATCATTATGTTTAAAAACGAAAAAAACGTCCACTGGGCATCATTTCATCAGGAGGCGCATGACCGTGTTCATGATGATAAGTTTTACGGGCACAATCATCGCTGCAGGAACCTTTACAGTATTGTCGAATAAAACCGAGAAGGACAGGATCACGCCCGTCTTTGTATTTCTGATAAAATCCACAGGTAGATATCCACTTGCATTCTTTAATCTGTTTATGCATTTGTTCCTCTTTGAGCAAGGTTGTAAAACAAGTCAATAATCCCAAAAAAATAGTAATGGTGTTTTTATTTCGGACATTTTGGTTTTAGCATCACGATTGTTGCGCCCCATCCACCTGCCTGGGAAGGGGCAGACCGGTAAGATATAACCGCCGGAGATTTTTTGAGAAATTCTAATACTCCTTTTTTTAAAATGCCATGACCCTTTCCATGAATAATACGGACAGTCAACAGTCCCTGATCCTGGCAAGCAAAAAAGTAGTCTTTTAAAAGACATGGTATGTCTTTTGGGTTAAATTGATGAAGATCCAAGACATCTTCAATTGGTATTCGAATCGGTTCCATTTTTGTTGTGTATTTTAATAATATTAAAATTAAATAAGATACCATAAAATTGGGTGTTTTTAAAAATTATTGAATGAAATTTTAAATTCATTGCTGTAATCAAATCAATAAGCAAATTGTATACCGATTAAAACACTATATTCATTGAAATAATTTTATTCTGTGATATGAAATATAATCATTTGAAGTTATAAAAATTTTTATTAAAAAATTAAAAAAGTCCGATTAAGAAAGAATTATCCAATTTTACAGGAATTTAAAAAAATATAAATAAAGGATCAGGAAACATTGGATGTTATTTTTTGTTGGAAAATTACGGGGATCATTTTTTTTTCATACTTGATTGGATCAATTCCCTGGGGACTTCTGTTAACCCGGTTTTTTTCTTCCAGAAATATATTAGCAGAGGGCAGCGGAAATATCGGTGCAACCAACGTACGACGATTAGCGGGAACTGGTTTGGGCGTTTTTACGCTTGCAGGGGATGTATTAAAAGGAGCAGTCCCTGTGCTGATGGCAGACCGGCTAGTCGATAATACAGGCACTGGTGCACAAATATATATATCCTTAGTTGCGATGGCAGCTTTTTTAGGGCATTTGTTTCCTGTTTATTTAAAATTCAAAAATGGCGGTAAAGGCGTAGCGACCGCAGCCGGATGTTTTTTGGTGATATCGGCTCCGGCGACCATAGTGACGATATTGACATTTATTCTTTTTGTCTGCATATCTAGTCGGGCATCGGCAGGTTCACTGGCAGCAGCAGCAATTTTGCCACTATCAGTTTTTAAGGCTACCTCGTCTTATATTTTTACTTGTTGTGCGGCTGCCACTGCAGTTTGTATCTTTCTCAGACACAAAGATAATATAAAGCGGATGCTACAGGGAAAAGAACCCCCAACCATTAGGTAGCGCCTGAACGAAAACTGTCTTTTTCGCCAATATCTGCATCAGGCTCAAATTTTAATCCTCGAAATACTCAAGGTTTAAGAATGAAGCAAGAAATAATCATACCACTTACGATTATTTCTTGCCGTATTCCTAAAATATCAGCTTTTCAGGTGGTCGGCGTTCGGGAATATAGTCGTGAGGTATTTTTTCTTCATTCCATTGTTTGGA
>JAGYNR010000035.1 GCA_018399715.1 Desulfobacterales bacterium
CGAACCGCTGAGGTTGTCATTGATCTTGGAAATGTTCCAAATTTAAACAATAACCTTCTGGAACAGCTAAAAGAAAAAACACTTCGAGTTCCTGTAACGCAAGCCGTTATTTATGGATGGGATGATAATGAACTGGGAAGCTATACCGAAATGCTAGGTGACAGAACTGTCAGTATCGCGGAGTATATGTAAATTTGTATCAGCAAGTATTTCGAGGATTAAAATTTGAGTCTGACGCAGATATTGGCGAAAAAGACAGTTTTCGTTCAGTCACTAGTTAAACTAGGCATCTGTGTTAAAAAAGCATCTGTTAGCCTTACAAACTCTTCAACCGAAAGCGTTTCCGCTCTTCTGGTACCATCGATGCCGGCTATTTCCAGAACTGTTGCTATTGTGTCGGGATTTGCCGGCAGGCAGCTTTTTGAAAGGGCATTTTTAAGAGTTTTTCGTCGTTTACCAAAGGCAGCCGCTACAACCTGAAAAAGGGTTTTTTCATTTGCAACCGGAAACGGAAGTGTCTTCATAAAATGAATTTCCAGGATTCTTGAATCCACCTTGGGTCGGGGGAAAAATTGTGATGCCTTTATGTCCGCTATGGTTTTAACTTGAGAGCAATATTGAATAATTACGGAAAGACGACCATAATTCCTTCCGCCGGACGGAGCGGCAATCCGGTGAGCAAGTTCTTTTTGCAGCATGATGATCGTCCTTTCGATAGCCTCTCTGCTTTTTACCAAATGGATCAGAATCTGAGAAGATATGTTGTAAGGCAGGTTGCCTATCACAATTATCTTACCTTTGTCCAAAGCTGAAAGCGCTGTCATATCTGTTTTGAGGATATCCTGATGGAAAATTTCCACGTTATAGATATCATTTTTTATCAGCTCGCCGTTTAAAACCGTTGCCAGGCGTCGATCTTTTTCCACCGCATATACTTTTTTAACTGACCGGGAAAGCGGTATTGTTAGAGCCCCAAGACCAGCACCGATTTCCAGAACCACGTCTTCAGGGGAAAGAGAACTTTTGCGAACAATCAGTTCAGCCGATGACGGGTCTGAAAGGAAATTCTGGCCAAGTTCCTT
Source organism: Desulfobacterales bacterium (assembly GCA_018399715.1). GTDB lineage: Bacteria > Desulfobacterota > Desulfobacteria > Desulfobacterales > SKZT01 > M55B149. The sequence goes on from JAGYNR010000035.1 coordinate 1,083, forward strand.
GCTGGCTCTGATTTTTGCTGCGTTCAGCAGTGCTTTGGGTGATGGCATAATCGTATTGCTATCATGAATGTAAACATTTTTCAAAACAATATAATTTGGGGGTAGCGAAATCAATCAAAACATTTTGGAAAAATATGAAAAATTAGAATTACTGACCTTGTTCTTGACTTGAAACCATTTTACTCTTATTTATGCTAAATATAAAATATAAAGAGTTTAGGAACCTGGGAATCTAACTGATAAAAAGGATCTGACGATGAATGAAACTTTGGACCCGAGAAATCCTGGCCTGATGTCTGGAAATCGAATGGGTGATTATTTGATCAAACGAATAGTTGAACTGGATGAAATTGAATCTTTCTTTTATGAATTGGAGCATGTTCCGACAGGTGCCAGACATATTCATATCAGCCGAAAGGATAAGGAAAATACATTTGCGGTTGCTTTCAAAACCGTACCAAAAGATTCCACTGGCGTAGCCCATGTTCTCGAACACACTGTATTGTGCGGAAGCCGTAAATATCCAGTCCGTGATCCGTTTTTTTCCATGCTTAAAAGAAGCCTTAGTACCTTTATGAATGCACTAACCGCGTCAGACTGGACAATGTATCCGTTTTCCACGGAGAACCGAAAAGATTATTATAACTTAATGGATGTTTACCTGGATGCTGCATTTTATCCAAATTTATCGGAGTTAAGTTTTAAGCAGGAAGGACACCGGATTGAAGTAGAAGACAACGGTTCTGACAACAAAATCCGCCTTCAGTATAAAGGCGTGGTCTACAACGAAATGAAAGGGGCTATGTCTTCTCCGGATCAGGTGATGGCCAGGTCTCTTCTGAATGCACTCTATCCCGCAACAACTTATCAGTACAATTCCGGAGGAGAGCCGAGCGAGATCCCCAATCTCACCTATGAAAAACTCAAAGCATTTCACCGTCATCATTATCATCCCAGCAATGCTTTTTTTTATACATATGGTGATCAACCGCTGGTAGATCACCTTGATTTTATCGAAAAAAAAGTTTTAAATCAATTCAAGCAAATAGATCCCAAAACCGAAGTTCCATCCCAGCCGCGATGGGATTCGCCCAAAACTGCAACATATTATTATCCACTTAGCAAGACTGAAAACCCTGAAAAGAAAAACCAAATATCGTTGGCCTGGCTTATGGCTGATGTCCGTGACAATTATGAGGTTCTGGTTCTAACCATTCTGGAGCATATCCTGCTGGGGAATCCGGCTTCACCTCTGCGAAAGGTCCTCATTGAATCAGGACTGGGAACGGCTCTGGCAGACGGCACTGGTTATGATTCGGATAACCGGGACACCATGTTTGCCTGCGGACTTCAGGGAGTCTCACCGTCCGTTGCCAACCAGATTGAAAAAATGATATTCGACACATTGAATACGCTGATTAACCGTGGAATCGAACCGGAACTGGTGGAATCGGCTATCCATCAAATTGAATTTCATCGAAAGGAGGTAACAAACTATCCGTATCCTTATGGAATTAAACTGCTTCTGACATTTGCCTCCGGATGGTTTCATGATGGTGATCCGGCAGGTATTCTTCAATTTGATACCGATATGGAAAGGTTAAAGGCAGAAATCGCAAGCGGAGCATTCCTGGAACGTAAGTTAAAACAATATTTTGTTGAAAATTCTCACCGGGTACTGTTGAAATTGGTTCCGGATCTGACCCTGACAGAAAAAGAAAATCGCCGGGTGACAAAAGAACTGGAATCTATTAAAGCCAAACTTTCCAAAATCGATATCGAAAAATTAAAACAGGATGCCCAAGTCCTGAAAAATTTGCAGGAGAGTTCTGAAAACACCGCGGTTCTTCCGACATTAGAGCTTTCGGATATACCGTTGGAAGTAAAAACCGTCAGGGAAACCCAATCCACAGACATTGTAACTACCTATCGCAAGCCCACCGCCGGCATTTTCTATTTTACAGCCGCTGCTGGAACGGGACAAATAAACAACAACCTGATACCATTGCTTCCTTTTTTTTGCCAGGCACTGACCAGATCAGGAACAAAAAGGCGGGATTACACGGAAGTCGTACGGCGGATCGATGCCTATACCGGTGGTATCGGTCTTTCTGCCCAGGCCAGAACCCCCTATGGAGATACAAATCTCACAAAGCCGGGTATTTGTATGCCTTTCATTACGCTTAGCGGAAAATGTTTGGTCAGAAATCTTGATAAACTGTTCGACATCATTGCTGAATTTTTATATGATTATGCGTTTTCTGATCTTTCCCGATTGAAAAATCTGCTTCTGGAATACCGGTCGGGACTGGAATCGATGATTGTTCACAGCGGACACCATTTGGCCATCTCTTTAGCTTCCCGAGGTTTTTCTCTTTGCTCCGCTTTGAATGAAATGTTACACGGCGTTCAGCAGGTAATGACCATTAAAAAATTGACGGATGACCTGTCTGAAGATAAGTTGAACAAAATCGCCCAGGAGTTGACTGCCATTGGAAACACTATTTTTAAGCGCAACAATTTGAAAATTGCGTTGATTGGAGAAGAAAAACCCCTGACAAGAGCTGTTTCCCTGACAAAAAACATGATGGAATATCTTCCGGAAAGCCAGAGTGAAGGATTTAGAGCTCCGGAATTATCGGAAATATTTACGAAAGAAACGATTCCGTATGAAGGATGGCACACTTCTTCTGCGGTATCCTTTGTTGCCAGAACGTTCAGGACAGTCCGGATGGGTCATGAGGATGCGCCGGCACTCTCTGTTATAGCAAAGTTATTGCGGTCTTTGTTTTTACACCGGGAAATCCGGGAAAAAGGCGGTGCTTATGGTGGTATTTCAGTATATATACCTGAAAACGGCCAGTTCGCCTTTGCCTCTTACCGGGATCCTCATATTGTAAATACTCTGAATATCTATGAACAGGCTTTCGGGTTTATCCGTTCAGGAATGTTTACCGAAGAGGATATCAAAGAGGGGATCCTGCAAGTCTGCTCGGATATTGATAAACCTGATCCGCCAGGCCCGTCCGCCCGTAAAGCCTTTTATCGAAAATTGCTGGGACTGTCTGACGAAGCTCGAAAACAGTATAAAAAAGAGCTGCTGAACCTTTCCCGGAAAAAAATATTGGCTGTGGCCGAAAAATATTTTGATCCCGAAACCCATAAAGATGCAGTAGCCGTTATCTCCGGAGAGGATCAACTGGAAGCAGCTAACCGTGTGCTATATGATAAGCCGTTGAAGTTGTTTGGCATATAGCCATTATCCCATGGAAATTCAGTGGGACTTATTTAAAGATTTAAAGGAGGACAGCCATTGCAGATCGCCATTATCGGTCCTGGTGCCATGGGATGCCTTTTTGGCGCGTTTTTGTCCCAAATTGCTCAGGTGATTTTGATTCATTACAAAGACGAGTATGTTCGTATTTTAAATGAAAAAGGAATAGTACTCGAACAGCCGGATTGCTCAAAATCCGTATACTATGTTCCGGCGGTTTCCGGTGGCTGTGAACTGAACAACAAAGTTGATTTGACCATTATCTTTACCAAGTCCTATAAGACCAGAGCTGCTTCGGAAACGGCCAAACAAATATTAAAAAAAGACGGCTTGGCTTTGACCCTTCAAAATGGTCTGGGAAACCTGGACATAATGGAAGAGATCCTTGGAAAAGGTGTCGCCGTCGCCGGTGTTACGTCTCATGGCGCAACGCTTCTGTCTCCCGGACATGTTCGCCATGCAGGTGAGGGAACCACCTATATCGCCAGAGGTACCCGAAATGATCATTTGTTAAATGATGTAGTGACGATATTTAATTCTGTCGGAATTCAGACCGAAATTTCCGATAATCTGGACAGCCTTGTCTGGGGAAAGCTAATTGTGAATGTAGGAATTAATGCTTTGACTGCGATTCTCAGGGTTCCCAATGGGGTACTGGAAGCTGTTTCAGAGTGCCGGGACATAATGGCCGCTGCGGTCAAAGAAGCAGCGGCGGTTGCTACGGCGCTTAAGATAGAACTTCCGTATGATGATCCATTTGGTCAGGTAAAAAATGTTTGCCAGGCCACCGCCCAAAACCGTTCGAGCATGCTCCAGGACATCTTGAAAGGACAACATACCGAAATTGATGCCATTAATGGGGTTATAGAAAAAAAGGGGGCTCAATTGGATATACCGACACCGGCAAATCATTTCCTTTGCCGGATCATTCAGTCTGTTGAGGCAACTTTGGATCAACGGGTGCATTAACCCTCCAAAACCGCCGCAACAGCTTCCAGAATTCCTTTCCGAATCAGCATTACACCAATAGCCGCTAAAAACAGACTTGATATTTTAGAGGCTGTACGGGTTCCGTTGCGTCCAATCCAGAGCGTAAGTTGATCGGCAAAGAAAAAGACAAATCCGGCTAAAAGAATATTAGTCACCATAGCTAGTCCGGTGATCCACTTTCCATATTCATCAGCCAGCAAAATACATGTTGTCAGCAGGGCCGGGCCAGCAATTAACGGTATACCAATGGGAACAGCGCCCATGGCGTTTTCTTGCGTTTGGCGCCGTTTTTTTTCTCCGGTAATCAGATCGCTCAAAGAAATGGCAAATAACAGAGTGCCCCCGGCGATCATGAAATCAGCAACCGTAATACCCAAAAATCGCAACATGGCAGGACCGAATATGAGAAACGCCAGACCTATGAATAAAGCGGTAATAATAGATTGCAGTAAAACACAGCGACGAGTGCCCCTATCAAGTGTATCGGTCAAAGAGACATATAAAGGTAGAACACCGATGGCATCGACAGCTACAAAAATAGGGACAAAACAGAGCCAAAAATTTTTCATGAGTTCTCCGTTTTTTTTTCGAAAACGAATTCATTGCAGCCGGTAGGCACAACTGGTTTTCTAAATTTTTGAAGTGCGAAACCATGATTTTCAACAAAACTCACTATTTTCTTCTTGGAAGCATATTCATAAGGATAACCCCCGATCCAATCTATCACATTATAGTAGAAATCCATCATAAAAAGAAAAATTTTTCCAGTTTTCTCCGAAATCAAATTGCATAGATATTTTTCATTAACATAAATTGTTTTACTCTTTATTTTAGATACTTTTTCTTCAGCAATTCTAATTATGAAAACCGCTTGGATATGAGAGGATGTCCGGGTTTCAATATGTAGCCCATAGAAAGCGAGTGGACAACTGCTTTTCGCAGGTGGTCATATATTGCGCTAAGAGACGTCTCATTTGCAATTGTTCCTTTTATACTATCCAAATTCGATATATAACCATCTGCATTGTTGTCGACAAGCACCAGAAATGGTTTTTCTTGCATGTCATCATTATAAACCATGGCCTTAAGAGATTTGCCATAATCATTTCCCTCCTTGATGATAATGACAACTTGGCCTAAAAAGGTAGGGAGTGTAATCTGATAGGTACAGATAGCAGATGGACAGATTGGTAAGCCGTTTTCGTCCGTATCTTTTATATGGATAAACGGCCTGATGATGCCAAAAAGATTCCGGCAGCTATTGAGTATAATGACAGGGTCTCCGGGTTCACAAAGTTGAAACAGTCTTTCGATGTCTGTATTGTCTAATGCAATGCAGCCTTCAGTCCAGTCTCTTTCTTTGTTGTTGCCAAAATACTTAAAAACACCTCCCCCATGAATTCCGATGCTACCGCCCAAGCCGGTGTCGGAGGGTATCCTGCCTGAGGTCTGAATGGCTTGATATATTTTTTTATATTCCTGGATAGATATCACACCATGAACTAGTCCTCTGACCGTATCGTTAAGGTTTGGGTAGGATATACCCAAAAATCGGTAGAATTCGGTTTTATTTTTTTTATAGGTGATAAAATACAGACCTTCCGGGGTCGCACCGTCAAAAGCTTTGTATTTATCTGAATAAGGATCTATACCAAATGTAGCAGGAAATTCGGCTGTTGGTTTGCCATCTGTCAGCAAGGTCAATTTTTTTTCAGCCTTGTCTATAATTATGATGCGCTTTTCATTGCATGACGATTCTGCTATTTGGGCATTTACCGCCGAAAAAATCAAAATAAAAAATATTATTAATTGCTTTTTAAAAGTAAAATTTGGTAACATAGTAAAAAAGAAAGGAGGAAAGAAAATGTTAAAGTTTAAACCGTTATTTTTCAAAGTACTGATGTTGGGTAGTCTTTTATGTTTCCTGGGGTTGGGAGGGTGCGCTGGCCTCTCCAAAGAAGACAGAGTCTTGTTGAATGATACAAAACAATCGGCTGAAGCGGCTATGGCAGCAAAAGCTGAGGCAGAGGCTGCAGCAGCCGAAGCCGAAAACATCAACAAAAGACTGGAAAACATGATAAATCGTCTCGAAAGTGCTGCTTCCACCGCTGAACAAGCTGCAAGAAGAGCTGACATGGCCGCCACAAAGGCAACGGATGCCGCAAATCGTGCAGAGGCTGTAGCTGACAAGACAGAACGCATCTTCGAGAAATCCCTTAGGAAATAAACCTATTCATTAACATTTTTTCGATAGGCAACGGCCGTAGGCACTCCGGTTTTATTTTTTATGGCTTTACTGATGGCCTTAGAATCAACATCAAGAGGGCCTACGGTTATTTCCAATTGAGAAATTTTGTTGACAGCCACTGAATATAAATCGTCAATTCGGTTATCAAAATCATCAAATACTTGTATCCAGCATTTCTCATCTCCCCATCCCACCTTAATGGGTTCGTAGATCACATGAACGACTGTCCCTACTGATACAATCGGATAAAATACACTTACATCTTCCGGATACATGCGTATACAGCCATGACTTACTCTTCTTCCAATTCCCCAGGGTTTATTGGTCCCGTGTATCGCGTATTTCATTTGGGAAAGGCGGAAAACATAGTCACCAAGCGGATTATCCTGTCCTGGCGGTACCTTATCCGGGAGATCTGGTTCTATTTCCTTGATTGATTCCGGTACCACCCAGGTTGGATTAACGGCTTTGCTTTTTATTGTATAAACCCCCAATTGGGTAAGAAAACCCTCTTTGCCAATACCTATGGGCGCTGTAAGAAAATATTCATGGGTATCTGTTGAAAAAAAATAATACAATCGCATCTCTGCTATATTTACAACGATGCCTGAATTTAAACGTTCCTGAGGAAGTATAACAGCCGACGGAACAAGCACAAGTTCTTCATTCGGCGGCAACCACGGATCAATATCCGGGTTCGCAGCAACAATCTGATTGTATCCAAGGTCATAATCGCGGGCTATGTCGAGCAACGTATCCTTTTCATTGGCTCTAACCTCCCGTGTAGTCCCATATAAAGTCCTGTCGGGAACCATCACAAACGATTTCACTGCCAATGCAGAATGAACCCAAAGTAATACGTAAAGACAGGCAGTCATTTTGAAAAACAAATGGCGTAATTGCTTCATAATGATTTTTAAACCGTTTCTCCTTCTCAGTGTATAATTTAAGCCAAAAAATTTTGGTTTCTTTTATCCTTTACGCTTTTAAAAGTCAAATGCATAAATCCGCAATTCAAAATTGTCGTCGAGTTCTGCTTGACGGACTTGCTATTTACATTTTAAGCTAATAACATTATGTTCTTTAGAAACAGCAATTCTAATTTTGGTACTTTTATGTGTATATAGTAAATACGCATAATATTTATTCAAAAGGAGGATGAAATGGCGAAACCGGAAGAAATGTATCAATGTCAGACAGTCAATTGTGGTTGTATCTACGATCCTGACAGGGGAGACAGAAGGGGAAAAATAAAAAAAGGAACTCAATTTTGCGATCTTGGAGACGACTGGCGCTGTCCGGTTTGTGGCGCAAGCAAAAAAATGTTTAAACCGTTGGCCGGACCAGGATCTGTCAAGGAAAAATAACCTCACCGAATTCCATCAAATAATAAAAACCCGCATGGATCAATGTCCCTGCGGGTTTTTTAACGTCAAGGCTAAAATCTAGTTTTTAATTGGACAATTTTTCAATACGAACAGCACAAGCTTTGTATTCAGCGGTCAATGTATCCGGATCAAACGCTGCGTTGGTCAGCCAATTGGCGTTAGCATCATTAAAATGAAACGCCATCCACACCATACCTTCGGATACTTCAGGGGTTACCTTTGCCCTTACATTTACCTCACCCCGTCTGGATATCAGGCGGATGATTTCGCCGTTTTCAATATTCAGCCGGGAAGCGTCCTGTAGAGAAATGTCTGCTGTTTCCTCTCCCAGAAGATCGTTGAGTCCTCCGCATCGACCGGTCTGGGTTCGGGTGTGATAGTGATACAGGCGTCTGCCCGTACTCAACACCAGGGGATAATCTTCATCGGGAACCTCGGCAGGTGGTGTCCAGTCCACCGGACGGAATTGTCCCAGACCGCAGGTAAACTGACCACCATGATGCAGGTAACAGGTACCCGGATGCTGTTCATCCGTGCAGGGCCATTGTAATCCGTCTTTCTCTACTCGGTGGTACTTGATTCCCGCAAAGTTGGGAGCCAGCACGGAAACCTCATTGTCCCAGATCTCCTGAGCACTGGCAGATGGCCAATCGTGTCCAAATCGCCTGGCGATTTCTTTAAAAATCCACCAATTGGGTTTTGCTATTCCCGGAGGGGTACTGGCTGTTCTCACCCGGCTGACCCGTCGCTCGCTGTTGGTAAACGTACCGTCATTTTCACTCCAGGCTGCAGCCGGAAGCACCACATGGGCAAAACGGGTCGTTTCAGTCTGGAAGATATCCTGACACACGATAAATTCAGCAGAAGAAAGTTCGTGGGCAACTTTATTCATATCCGGTTCCGTATTGGCCAAATTTTCCCCGAAAATATAAAAACCGCGAACACTTCCATCCACCAGACCGTCCATCATTTGCGGAATCATCAGGCCGACCTTTTTCGACATACCTTCCACATTCCAGGCCGTTTCAAACTTGGCACATGCATCAGGGTTTGTAACCGCCTGATAACCCGGATAAACATTGGGCAGCGCACCCATGTCGCAGGCACCCTGGACGTTGTTTTGTCCTCTTAACGGGTTTACGCCGCCACATTCAACACCCATGTTTCCCAGAAGCATCTGCAGATTGGCAGTGGACATAACATTATTTTTTCCGCAGGTATGTTCTGTGATTCCCAGTGTATAGCAAAGCATTAAAGGCTTGACCGAAGCCAGAAACCTGGCCGTATCTCGAATCTTTTCCGCATCGATGCCGCAAATATCTACAACGCGCTCAGGCGGATACGCCAATACTTTTTCTTTTAATTCTTCAAAACCGACACAGCAGGATGATACAAATTCTTTATCATACAGGTTTTCATCGATCAAAACATACATTAATGCATTTAGCAGAGCAATATCACTTCCCACTTTCAATTGTAAATGAACATCCGCAAAATCAACCAGTCGATGTTTGCGGGGATCAATAACAATCAGCTTGGCACCCTTTAGCACAGCGTTTTTAAGAAATGTGGATGCTACCGGATGCGCCTCTGCCATATTGGAACCGATTACCAGAAACATTTTGGCTTTTGAAAATTCGGAAAATGAATTGGTCATGGCTCCGGAACCAAACGTAGCCGCCAGCCCGGCGACTGTTGGGGCATGTCATGTACGGGCGCAGTGATCAATATTGTTGGTTTTGAACACCGCCCTAAATAGTTTCTGCATCTGGTAAGAATCTTCATTGATGCTTCGTGCACAACTGACGCCGGCAAGGGCATCAGGGCCGTCTTGTTTAATTATTTCCTTAAATTTGTTGGCTACCAGATCAAGGGCTTCATCCCAGGATGCCTCCTGAAATTGCCCGTTTTTCTTTATCAAAGGCGTTTTAAGGCGATCTTCCGAATAAATGAAGTCATATCCGAAACGTCCCTTGACACAAAGTCTTCCCTTGTTGGGTGCACCATCCTCTACACCCGTGACCTTGACAATGCGTCCATTTTTCTCATGGAGCCACAATTGGCATCCCACACCACAATATGGACACGTCGTCCGGATTTTGTTGACTTCCCAGGGACGCCATGTATAGCGTGCCTTTTTTTCCACCAAGGCTCCTACGGGACAGGCCTGAATGCATTCACCGCAAAACACACACGCAGAATCCTTTAAAGGCACGTCAGCTCCGGCGACTATTTTAGTATCAGCTCCGCGATAACCAAAATTAATCGCTCTGTTCACCTGGATTTCATTACATGCCTGGACACATCGTCCGCATAAAATACAGCGCGAAAAATCCCTCACAATCAAAGGATTGACGGTTTCCATGGGATATTTTACATCCCGCTTGGCATACTTGCTTCCGTCGACCTGGTAGTGATAAGCCAGTTCCTGGAGACGACAGTCCCCCCACGCCGGACAAAGTTCCCCGGCATCGTCGGCTTCCTGTGTTTTTAATTGAACAGATGTCCAATCTTCACCACGATTGAAACCGATCGCACAATTGTGGTTACCTGATGCCAGCATCAGTTCAAGGGTTTCCTTACGGGAAGCAACTACCTTCGGAGACTCCGTTAAAACAACCATTCCGGCTTCCGCAGGTGTCGTACATGAGGTTTCAAGCCTTCGATATCCCTCGATTTCTACAACACAAATACGGCAGGTCCCGGTAGGGGTTGCGCCTTTCAAATAACAAAGTGTCGGAATGTAAATATTGTTTTCCTCGGCTACCTCAAGTATCGTCTGGCCTTTTTCAAAACGACACTCATTACCGTTGATGGTAATTGTTTCATCATTCATTCAATATCCTCCTGATAAGTGTTATGCCTTACCAAATGAACATTTCGGGAATTGACAGGTTTTACACTGCCAGCAAAACGCCCCGTGACCTAATTTTGCCAAATCCCTGCGGGTAATGGGAATATCCGCCAATAGTCGAGGCAAAAGTAAATCAAAACTTGTCGTTGGATAATAAAGAGCACAGGCCGGTACGCCGATCAGCGGTACCGATCCGATATGCGCCAGTAATGTCATGGCTCCCGGCAAAATTGGCGCACCATATAAGATATCACGTGCACCGGCATCCATTAATCCCCTCCGTGTAACATCATCAGGGTCAACCGATAATCCGGCGGTTGTTACAATGAGATTGGCACCGCTGTTTATCAGATTTTTTATGCCGTCACAAATGATACCCCGATCATCCGGTGCAATGATCGAGTGGATAATCCGGCACCCCAGCCTGGAGATTTTCGATTGAATAATCGGTATGAATCGATCCTGAACCAGACCGCGGAATATTTCCGTCCCCGTCACTAAAACCCCCACATCGGCTTTTTTCATAGGCAAAACCGTTAAGATCGGCGCATCACAAATCGTCTCCATGGCCCGGTTTAATATCCGTTCGGATAAATATAATGGAATCGCCCGGGTTCCTCCAAGCTTACGCCCTTTAGTGACAATCGAAAATCCTTTGCGGGTTGCGCACATGACATCGGGAACCAGGTTAAACGCCTCCAGCCGATCGGTATCGATGTTTAACAAACCGTCTCTTTCGGCAATGAAATCTATTTTGCCTTCAACCGGAAGATCATCATAGGTAACACCTTCACCCGCCATCGCCTTTGCGAAACGGCGGGCCGCCTCGTTTTCATGAATCCACTGGTCATTAGCCTTCAGGTCGTCGTGTGTTTCTTTATCAAAAATTTCGGTTTTCTCATCGGCAACATAAATATTTTGTTTCCCCATCATCTGAAGCCGACAGATATCACCGGCACCCAATTTTTGACCCGAGCGAAAAACCGGTCCCTTAAATTCCCCCGCGATGATCTGAGTCATATCATGAAGTGCAACCTTGCCTTCGCAGGCTTCCACCGAAACCGTTTCCAGCAAAGGTTTTTCATTATGATGGGACATTACAGAAACGGATTCGGTATAGGGAGAATGACCCTGGCACCCGTGGCAGATTCGCCCATGCTCAGCCGGAAAAACCTCATGGCAGATAGGACAGATAGCTCTTTTGCCAAAACTTTTTTTAATCAAATATTTTTTATCAACACACACAGTACCGCCGGATAAAATATCAGCACCGGCAGCCTGAATTTGTTGATAAAGTAAAGGCGTATTTTGTTCAAATTTTGGTTTTGTTTTGAAAAACCAGCAGTGAATTTCCTTCCAGGAGTCCAATTTTTCAGGATCAATCCACACCCGGTAGCCGTTTCCATTGGTTTTATCATACAATGAGACGGCAAATTTTTTAAAATTCAGGATTTTCAGCCAGTTATTTCCAATGGTGCAGGGCGTCAGCAACTGAACAGCATCCGGCAGGCAGTTGCCGGTTTCACTGATAACATCAAAAAGAATACCTTTCGGCAGATGTTCCAACGCCACCTGGATCATCTTTCCTGCAATGACTAATCCCGGCGCGGGATATCCATGAAAGGACCGAATCAATTCCAAAAATTCTCCAAACGAAAAGGCTGTTCCTTTATAATTACAACACCAGAATAACTCCGGGTCGATAATCCTCATAAAATCTGTTTCCGCTGTCGCCATGATGCTTTCCTGTTCATAAAAAATTTATCGGTTAAATAGCATAACCCAAACATTATGTCAATATTGACATAACGAGATCAGCCGATTTTATTGCCGGGAGGATACCCGTACAAAATGCTCCTGAAAGGCAACGGCGCCGCCGACCGGATCATAAATGTCTATACCGTTTTTCATGAATTTGTTGTCTGCGAGTCCTTTCATGTAGGCCCGGCTTTCCACGGGAATCCGATGGCCAAACCCATGGATAACAAAAACCGCTTCAGGATGAATCATATCCGTAACCTTAGCTTTGATGGTTTCAGAATATCCATTTTGAGAGACGGTTACGATTTCATTGTCAGAAATGCCTAACTTTTCAGCAGCAGTCGTGTTGATCCACAAAATATTTTCTGCCATTTGCTCGAAAAGCAACGGGTTGTTTGCGGTATGGCCCTGGGTATGAAGCGCACATCTGCCAAAGGTTAAGCGGAATTCTCCTTCGTCAGGTTTTTGAGGAGACTGATATGGTTGAAGGGACTCAATACCCCAACTTTCCAGATTTTTTGAAACAATTTCAATTTTACCCCCCGGCGTTTTGAAAGTGAATTCTTCAGGCTTTTTATATCTGGGAACATCAGTTGTCTGGACAATGCCGGAATCTGCAAAATCTTCAATAGCCATACCGGTGCCCTCCAACTGAAACCGCCAAACATCTTCTACCGAATCGAAAACAAGCTGGGAGAGTCCGATTCTTTTGGCAATCCCGGAGATTATTTCCCAGTCTGCCCTGGTGTCGAATCTTGGATCCACGGCTCTTTGCCTCAGAAAAAAGTAAGGTTTAAGCCCGTTCTTGGTAGCGATAATGCTTTCTCTTTCCAAATAGGGGGAAAGGGGAAGAACGACATCGGAAAACCATGCCGTATCGGACCAGGTAAACGTCACCGAAACCAGCAGTTCCAGGCTGGAAAAAATGTTTTTCAGCCTGTCCGGGTCCGGAAATCCCATGAGCGGATCATGCCGGTAGGCAATATAACCTTTAACCGGATAGGGTTCGCTGGTTTCCATGGCTTTGAAAAGAAGATGTGCGAGACCAGGTCCCTCCTCGAATTGTGGAAATTTCCATCCAGCGCCGTCCGCCCGTTTTGCCTCCGGTTTGGGATACAGGTCCATAAATTTGTTAAGTCCTTTTTTACCAAAATCCGATGGCTTATTGACGAAAGGAAGTCCGCCCTTTGCACCGAAAGTACCCAACAATGCGTTGATAATATAAATAGAGCGGCAAATATAAAATGACTGTCGATACCGGGCGGTCATCCATCCGGGATGCCATATTACAGATGGTTTGGCTTTGGCAAGGTCTTCAACAAAACGGCTAAGTTTAGCGGCAGAAACACCGGTTTCCTTCTCAGCCCATTTGGGTGTATACGGTTGTACAAATTTTTGTAGTTTATCCAAATCCTCTATAAAACGGTTTGCGTAGGCTTCGTCATATAATTTTCTGTTCAGAATTTCATTGATTACCGCCAGATTAAACCCGTAATCCGTACCCGGCCGGATCATCATAAAATGATGCGCCTTTGTTGATGAGACATTTGCACGAATATCGATGACACTCAATTTGCATTCGTTTTCCAGAGCGTCCATGAGATTATTAACTTCCTGAACATTAATTGCCTCAAAAATATTCCGAAACTGTAAGACAACATGCTTGGCGTTTTTAAGGTCATAGACAACATCTTTTCTGCCAAGACCAGTCAATGACAAATTTGCATGGTGAACATTGCGGGCACACGAGGCATCGTGATTGCAATAATTGGGAGTTCCAAATCCGCGAAGAAATGCACGTCTCATATCCCGAAAAGGACCTCCGCGATCCGATAGTGCGATGCTTTCAGGTCCGTATGTGTCCCGGATTTTCATCATCTTGTTCGATACATAATCTAAAGCCTCATCCCAACTGACTTCTCTCCATTGTCCGTCACCGCGTGCCCCGACTCTCATCAGGGGAGCCTTAGGACGCTCATTGTCTTTAATCAGCGCACGACCTGCCACTCCTCTCGGACAAACGCCGCCTTTCATTGCAGGGAAATAGGGATTCCCATGGATAAAGGCAATTTCGCCATTTTCAACTTCTACCATGATCGGGCATCTGACAGTACACATGCCACAAATACTGTAAACTTTTTTAGTACTCATTGGCCGTTCTCCTGTTTTTAAGTTATTACCAAAAGCGGGGTTAGAGACGCCTGTTCGATAACATTCAAATTGTCGACTATTTTATAATATTGACATATATTCGGCAATGATGCAAAAAACAATATATCGGATGTATTTTTAGAATCGGATCAAGGCAATGATGAATTTAGTGAATTAACAATTATTTGATTCGAAAGGAGGATTTATGGCGAATGAAGCCCCTCAGGGTAACCCAGCGGTAGTGGGCTTGGCAGGTTTTGGAATTACGACTTTGCTGCTTCAATTCCACAATGTAGGATGGTGCGGTGTAGGCCCTATCGTTTCTATGGGCTTCATATTCGGTGGCCTTGCCCAATTGATCGCAGGCTATCAGGAATTTAAAGGCGGAAACAATTTTGGATATAGTGCCTTCGTTTCCTACGGCGCCTTCTGGATTTCTTTGGGAATTATCTTTCTGTTGAATCATTTTAATATTTATCATTCCAGCACTACCGACGTCGGCTGGTTTTTAATCGGCTGGACACTATACACGTTTATTATGTGGATTCCTGCCATGAAAATACATGGAGCAATGGCTATTACATTCACCTTGCTGCTCATCGGTTTTATTCTTTTGGACATAGCCCATTTCGGATATCCCGAATTTACCAAGATTGCGGGATATGAGCTGATGCTGTGTGCAGCATCTGCCCTTTACATGATGGCTCATGTGATTTATGCTCAGGTTTTCGGCAAAGATGTTCTTCCGGTTGGCAAACCCTGGCTCAAATAACATGAGCAAAAATTCGAACGTTTTCGTTGAATAAAAAATTAGAAAATCAATTGATCGCCAAGGAGAAAATGATGAAAAAACGATATATTTTTTATATGATAGTATTGATTTCTCTGATTCTGCCGGCATCGTTATTTGCCGACGAAATTGCAACAAAGGAAGAATGCGTGATAAAATGCCATGAAGCTGCGGCCTTAATTAATTCCAAAGGCGTTGAAGCAGCAATCGAAGCGATAAATGATCCCGATGGTCGGTTTGTTTGGAAAGATTCTTATGTGTTTTTGATGGATCTGAAGGGAAAAATGATAGCACATCCGTTTAAGCCGGAACTGACCCAAAAAGATCATGTTTTGTTGATAACCGATCCGACCGGAAAGGCGCTGTTTGTACATTTTGTTAACATTGCCAGAACCTCAGGAGAGGGATGGATCGAATACATGTGGCCAAAACCCGGCAAAAGCACACCGTCAAAAAAGCTCACGTATATTTATACAGTGCCTAACCATAACCTGTTTGTTGGTGCGGGTGTTTATGTAGGGGGGATGATATATTAAACATCGGGATAGGTTTCAATTTTATCGACACTTTCATTATAATGATCCCGGGCTTATTCTATAACTGAATCAATGCCTGGAATATTAAATTCAATTGGAATACAGATGAAACACTTTAATGATCTCAAATTGTCAGGGATTTGGAAAAAACTTCAGGAAAATCAACGCCTTAATTTTGAAGATGGGTTAACTATCTATAATAGCCATGATTTGATAGGAATCGGCTTTCTTGCTGATTTTGTACGCCAAAAGATCCATGGAAAAAAAGCCTATTACGTGATCAACCGGCATGTCAACTATACCAATGTTTGTATCAACCGATGCCGGTTTTGTGCTTTCGCCAGGGATGAGGGGCAGGAGGGGGCCTACACATTGTCTGTTAATGATATTCGAAAGATGCTTTCACAAAGCAGTCAGCAAATCAGAGAAGTTCACATGGTGGGCGGTTTGAATCCTTCGCTTTCTTTCGATTATTATTTAGAGGTGTTGAAATCAATTCGGGAGATATTGCCCAATGCGGCCATAAAAGCGTTTACAGCGGTCGAAATTGATTATCTTTCCCGCATTTCCGGCCTTTCCCTTGAAGAAACGTTTGAAACACTGAAAGCTGCCGGCTTGGACATGCTACCCGGTGGCGGGGCCGAGGTCATGAGCGAGCGCGTTCGTCATCGGTTGTTTCCCCGCAAAATCGGACAAAATCGTTGGCTGGAGGTCATTGAAATGGCTCATCGATTTGGTATTACCACCAACGCCACCATGCTTTACGGTCATATTGAAACGATCGAAGAGCGCGTTGACCACTTGTTAAAACTTCGGCAGCTTCAGGACAAAACCGGCGGTTGTTCCGCCTTTATTCCGCTGGCATTTCATTCTAAAAACACGCAACTTTCAAACCTGCCGAGTACCACCGGGTTTGACGATCTGAAAAATATTGCAGCCGCCCGGCTGTTGCTCGATAATTTTCCGCACATCAAGGCCTATTGGATAATGATTGGAGAAAAGCTGGCTCAGGTGGCGCTGTCGTTTGGTGCTGATGATCTGGACGGAACCATACTGGAGGAAAAAATCACCCACATGGCCGGGGCAACTTCTGCCAAAGGACTTACCCGCGGACAAATAGAACATCTGATAACAGCTGCAGGGTTTGCCCCGGTTCAGCGGGATGCTTTTTATGAGCCGGTTGACAGGGTTGAGGTGTATCATGAACGTGCTTGATCAGGCTTTGGAAAAAGCATCATCGTTTAAAAGACTGGACTTCGACGAAGCCTTGGCTCTGTTAACTCAGGCGGATCTCATATCGCTTGGTGAGCTGGCTGCCTGTTTTAAAAACCGGTGTCATCCGGCGTCTATAGTTACTTATGTGGTGGATCGAAATATCAATTATACCAATATCTGTATGTCAGGATGTAAATTTTGCGCTTTTTATAAACCTGTCAATGATCCCGAAGGATATGTCATTTCAGAGGCGGATCTGGAAAGAAAGATTCGGGAAACCCTGGATTTGGGAGGTAAGCAGATTCTGTTACAAGGCGGCATGAATCCGGCGCTGGATCTTGCTTACTATGAAAATCTGCTGAAATTCATTTCAAACCGGTTTCCGATTCATATTCATGGATTTTCTCCCCCGGAGATTGCGTATCTGGCTGAAAAAGAAATGATGACAGTGTCAGAAATTATCAGTCGGCTGATGGCGGCAGGATTGGACTCGATTCCAGGGGGCGGGGCTGAAATCCTGGTGGATTCTGTTCGAAAGCGGGTGAGTCCCAATAAGTGCAGTGCTGAAAAATGGTTAGAGGTGATGCGAACCGCCCATGGACTGGGTCTCAGAAGTACAGCAACCATGATGTTCGGTCATTTGGAGAAACCTGCGGATATTATCACGCATTTTCTGCGAATACGTGAGGTTCAGGATGAAACCGGTGGTTTTACCGCGTTTATTCCCTGGAGCTTTCAACCTGAAAATACCCGAATTCATGTAAACCCGGCAACATCGGCAGAATATCTGAGGATTCTGGCGGTCAGCCGGTTGGTTCTTGATAATGTGGATAATATTCAAGCCTCCTGGGTTACCCAGGGAGCCAAGATTGCCCAGGTGGCTCTGTTTTTCGGAGCCAATGATATGGGCAGCACCATGATTGAGGAAAATGTGGTGGCGGCGGCAGGTGTAAAATTCCGACTTCCTGAGGAGGAAATCATACGGCTGATTCGGGATGCCGGTTTCAGTCCCGCCCGCAGAAACTGTTTTTATGAAATTCTGGAACGATGTTGAATCATCAAGAAAAAAATAAAAACGGCAGCGGCACTGTTCACCGGGCAAAGTGGATCATACTAGATCCCTGGACCATTATCCGGGACGGTTTTGTGAAAACCGAAAATGGTATAATCGCAGAAATCGGCAGCAGGACAATCCCGCCGGGTTTTTCCGTAAAAGACCATGGAGAGGGTGCCCTGATACCGGCAGTAATCAATGCCCATACGCACTTGGAACTTAGTGCTTTCAGGGGAAAAGTACCTTGCGAAAACGGTTTTAGAACCTGGGTGGAAAAACTTCTCCAGGAACGGGAAAAAGCTGAAAAGGATACCCTGATAAAGGCTGCCCGGGATGAAATTCTGGAGTTGCAGAAAACCGGATGCGTGGCTGCCGCAGAAGTATCCACCCTGGGACTGACCCGTCACCTTTTTTTTGAATCAGGAATTTGTGGAATATGGTTTAA
>JAGYNR010000036.1 GCA_018399715.1 Desulfobacterales bacterium
CCCGGACACATTTTTTGTAATTGTCTGTATTTCGATGACGATACCACAGGGTTTTTGAAAATACTACCGGCAGAACCAATTTTTGAGATATCCGGCAGTTTCCTTTTTCGGATATTGCAGATAGCAGTGTAGACATCTTGAATATGATATGGTTTTTGAGCAATCCGCGACAGTTCCTCTTCAACAGATTCATATCTTGATTTATAACTGATATTTAAAGATGGGTTTTTATCCAGTTTTAATCGGATTCCGGTGACAATAAATCGATCTTTTAATTCATTTTTAAAGACACTTTCCCGGTATCCGAGTTTACAATCTTCAACAGAAAATTCCGTAATTTCGCCATTTTCAATATTTAAAGCATCTACAGAAATTAATCGTTCATTTAAATTATGACCATAACAGGCGATATTTTGAACAGGAGCCGCTCCGGCAGTACCCGGTACCATTGCCAGGTTCTCTATTCCTCCCCACTCTTTTTTTACAACACTTTCCACCAGTTCAGGCCAATTTTCCCCGGCGGATATTTCCAGACAGACATTTTTTGCGTCTTCATGAAAAATGTTAATCCCCTTGATATCCATTTTCAGCACCAGACCTTTAAAATTACTTTCTGAAAATAAGATATTGGAGCCGCCCCCAATGACAACCGACGTATTAGATTTAAAAAGATCACTTTTGATGATAGATCTAAGCTGTGAGATAGAAGATACGTTTATAAAATATTGTGAACAGACGTCTAAGCGGAAAGAGTTATATTTTTTTAAAGAAAACTGCTCATGGATTCTACAAGGCATATCATTTTTTTCCCTTTTATTATTAGGGTGCAACTCCCGGAGAATAATGATTTATCAATGAGCCGTCTGGTTGGCTTGTAACAATCAGGCCCTCTACTTTTTCCAGGCGTTTTATCAACTCAAGTCCTTTGTCAGCCCCCATTACCATTATTGCCGTTGCCAACCCATCCGCAACTGTACAGGTAGGAGCAATCACCGATGTGCTCACCACATCATTTCGGACCGGATAGCCGGTTTTAGGATCAATGATATGAGAAACCATTTTTTTTTCTTTCAACAAAAAATTCCGGTAATCTCCACTAGTAGCAATGGCTCTGTTAGATAAAGAAATGGTTTTATACACCGTGTTAAAGGGAGCCCCTTTTACAGGCGTGTTAATGCCGATCCGCCATGGATTTCCATCAGCTCTATTGCCCGCAGCATAGATTTCACCACCGATTTCAACCAAAAAATTTTTAAAACCGTTTGTTAACAGCAACTCTGAAACACTATCCACACCAAACCCTTTAGCGATTGAAGCCAAATCCAGCTCCACACAGGAAACCTTTTTTTGAATCCACCCTTTTTCAGATACGATAACCTTGTTGAATCCAACATGAGTGAGAATTTTCTGGATTTCTTTTTCTTCCGGTGCCCGGTTATCCACTTTTTCCGATCTAAACCCCCACAGCTTCAGCAGCGGATTCACAGTCGGATCATAAGCGCCTCCGGAAAGATCATAAACAGTTTTCGCTACGGACAGCACTTGCTGAAAATCTTTCGATATCAAAAATTTTTCTCGTGTTTTGGTACTGTTAAAACGGCTGATTTCACTATTTTTTTGGTACGTAGACATGCTCTGATTGATTGTTTCAAGCCGTTTATCGATCTTTTCCTGAAATCCATCCGGTATTTTCGAATTGTTTACCACTATGGTGACATTATAAGATGTTCCCATGGTTTTTCCCGATATGACCCTTTCTTTCAATGAGTCATCGGCCCAAGAGGAATTAATGAAACAAAACAGCATCACAATTAAGCCAAGATGTGTCAGAATTTTTTTTGACATGGTTTAACCTCTATTATTTAACAAATTCTGGGAAGCTGCTCTCCTGCCAGCATGTCTACAATCCTTGTACCGCCGATTCGGGTCTGCATAAAGACCTGACCAGGCGGCCCCGTAACAACTTCACCAATCATTTTGGCATCCCGTCCATAAGGATTTTCAACCATAGCATTTAAAACAGAATCCGCATCTTTTGAAGGTACGACAGCCACCAGCTTTCCTTCGTTGGCCACATAAAGGGGATCAAATCCCAACAGTTCGCACATACCCCCGACTTCCGGCCTAATCGGTATGTTCTCTTCAAACATAAGGATACCGACATGGGAACTTAGAGCGATTTCATTCAGAGCGGTAGCCAGGCCACCACGGGTAGGATCTCTGAGCACGTGAATATTTTTGGATATAGACGCCATTTGTTCAACCATATGAGTTAACGGAGCGGTATCACTTAAAAGATTACTTTCAAAGGAAATGCCTTCACGTTGAGAAAGAATGGTCATCCCGTGATCTGCAATCGTCCCGGAGACAATCACTTTGTCGCCGGGTTGTGCGGCACTGCCGGAAACAGTTAATCCGTCGATGATCACACCGATTCCGGAGGTATTGATAAAAATCTTATCGGCTACGCCCCTGGGCACCACTTTTGTATCCCCTGTAACCACCTGTACCCGGGCTGCCTGTGCCGCCTTTTTCATCTCATTTAAAATCAATTCCAACTCACCGATAGAAAATCCCTCCTCGATAATCAATCCGACACTTAAATAGAAAGGCGTTGCCCCACACATGGCAATGTCATTGACAGTCCCGTTGATTGCCAGATCACCGATACATCCGCCCGGGAAAAAAATAGGGTCCACCACATAGGTATCGGTAGAAAATGCCATCCGATTTCCAACCATCTCGAATATGGCACCGTCATCGAGCGGGGACAATATGGAATTATCAAAAGCCGGCAGCATGGTTCCTGCAATTAGCTGATGGGACAATTTCCCGCCACTGCCATGATCAAGTAGTATTGATTTTTCTTTCATACGGCATTTCCTTTTGTCTTTATCTTTAGGTTATCCATGGTAACGGTAATAAGCGGCACAGGTGCCTTCACCGGATACCATACAGGGACCTACCGGAGATACCGGCGAACAGACCTTTTTATACAGCACACATTCGGGCGGAGCGATATAACCTCTTAACACATCTCCACAAGCACATCCTTCAGGTTCCTTGGATCCGGAAACATTTAATGAAAAGACCTTTTGAGCATCAAAGGCTGAAAATTCATTTCTGATTTTCAGCCCGCTTCCGGAAATTTTTCCAAGTCCTCGCCAGGAAGCATCCCAAACATAAAACACCTTGTCCAACAAATTCCTGGCTTTCAGATTCCCTTGCGAAGTCACCGCCCGCCGATAAGCGTTTTCCAGTTGGGGACGATTTTTTTCAAGCTGATCAATCATTAGAAAAACACCATACAGTATATCAGCGGGTTCAAAACCAACCACTACCGAAGGTATGCAAAATTGATTGAAAAAAGGACGATATGCCTCAACACCAATA
This sequence comes from Desulfobacterales bacterium, assembly GCA_018399715.1. GTDB lineage: Bacteria > Desulfobacterota > Desulfobacteria > Desulfobacterales > SKZT01 > M55B149. The sequence goes on from JAGYNR010000036.1 coordinate 3,394, forward strand.
ATCACCGATACATGGCCGGGGAGCATAAATCCGTCAATGCAAACCTTATCGTCCCCCATGAGCGCGAAAAGCATCGGAGGAACGAGTTTATGGGCACTATATACGAAATAATTATCAAGCCCCATTTTTTGGGCGGTGAGTATTGAAGCGGCAACAGTTGGCGCCGTTGTTTCAAATCCAATGCCTAAAAAAACAACTTTTTTGTCAGGATTTTTACGCGCAATATTAATTGCATCAAATGTAGAATAAACAACCCTGATATCACGACCGTCAGCCTTTTGCTTTTGAAGCGAGGTTCCGGTTCCCGGTACCCGCATCAGGTCTCCAAATGTTGCGATAATAACATTTTCAATTTGGGAAAGAGCAATAAAAGAATCAATTTCCCATTGAGAGGTCACACATACCGGACATCCGGGACCCGAGAGCAGCGTGATGGTATCCGGGAGCAACTGTCTGATTCCATTACGAAATATTGACATAGTATGTGAACCGCATACCTCCATGAGCCGGACCTCTTTTTTGCTGGCCTGCCTTATTTTTTCCAGGATTGTATGAGTAATCTCAGGATTCCGATATTCTCCGGCATGTTTCATCGGTATTGTTTTTCTGCTATAATATACGGCGTTATTGATTTAATTGGCGATATTTTCGTTCTCCCTGTTCATATCAGAGTGAACAGTGAGCAGTGAGCAGGTAGATTTTTTTGTCCATTGTTCACTGTCCACTGTTCACTGTCCACTGTTCACTGTCCACTGTTCACTGTTTACTTCCTTCAAAGATGCTGCCACCAGTGCCTGCCCTAAAGATATGCCGCCGTCATTGCAAGGCACTTGATGGTGGGTAAGAACGTTTAATTGACATTGGTTTAATTCCTTTATGAGTCCGGAGAGAAAAATGGAATTTTGAAAAGAACCGCCGCTTAAAGCGACGGTGTCAAGTTGGCATTCTCTCCGGATAACCTGGCAAAACCGTGTAAACAATCGAATCATCGTCAAATGAAATTTACCGGAAATTTCAGCGGTGCATATACCCTTTCGGATGTCTTTTACAATGGCCTCGATGATAGGAGCAATTAAAATGCGATAATTGTCTCTTAGCGTCCATCCGTAGTCATAACAGGCGGACACCGGCCATTGGGCTCTCATTTCGAGCTCCATAGGTGCCTGACCTTCGAAAAAAGCAGTATTTCTGATGCCGAGAATAGCGGCAACACCATCAAAAAGACGTCCTATACTCGAAGTCGAAGGAGAGTTCACATTTTTTTGAATCATTTCTACCATCACATCCATGTTGCGCTGGTCGATTTTTTTTAAAAACGGCAACTCCAGGTCTTTTAATTTATCGCCATACGTATGATATAAATAGCTGATTCCCATCCGCCAGGGTTCCCGAATCGCCACAGTTCCCCCGGGCATGGGCACAGGCATCAGATGGCCGATGCGATGGAAACGATCTTCCCGACACATCAAAACTTCTCCTCCCCAGATAGTACCGTCTGTCCCATAGCCGGTACCATCAAAAGCCAGTCCGATAACCGGCCCTTTTTCTTTGTTTTCAGCCAGGCACGAAACAATATGAGCGTGATGATGCTGAACCTGAATCAGGGGAAGGTCTTTTTGCTCATGGGCATACCGGGTGCTAAGATAATCCGGATGCATATCACAGGCGATAACTTCCGGTTTGATATCCAGGATCCGTTTCAGGTGATCGATGGTCATCTGAAAGAATTCATAGGTGGAAAGATTATCCAGACTTCCGATATGCTGGCTTACAAATGCCTTTTCTTTTTTGGTGAGACATACCGTATTTTTTAAACCGGCTCCGCAGGCCAGGACAGATGGAAACGGTTTTCTCAAAAAAATCGGTGCCGGGACATATCCCCTGGAACGACGGATAAACCGAGGCTTTCCCGCAATAGCTTGTACAATGGAATCATCAGTTTGAAGATAAATATTTCTGTTGTGGATAAGGAAATAATCCGCAATGTCCGATAGGTGATCAAAAGCTTCCTGATTATCAATGACAATGGGATCTTCGGAAATATTTCCGCTGGTCATAACCAAGGGGTTATCGACTTGATCCAACAGCAGGTAGTGTAAAGGTGTATACGGCAGCATAACACCAAAATAGCCATTTAGGGGTGCTACCGACTTGCAAAGATTATTTTCTTTTTTCTTTTTCAGCAGCACAATCGGTCTTTGCCTGGAAGTTAACAGTATCTCAGCTTCAGGGGTCATGTGTGCAAATTGAGAAATCCTCTCCGTATTCAACGCCATGACCGCCATTGGTTTTGCTTCCCGTCGCTTTCGGTGTCGAAGCACTGAAACCGCGGCATCATTGGTTGCATCCACCGCCAGATGAAAACCGCCAAGACCTTTTATTGCTACGATGCAACCCGCAAGAAGCATTTCAGCAGCCTTATTTACAGGATCGGGTGGAGCTATTTTGTGACGACGTTGGTCATATAATTCAAGATACGGACCACATAGGGCGCAGGCATTTGGCTGTGCATGAAACCGCCTATTTTGGGGATCCTCGTATTCGGCCCGGCATTGATCGCACATGGTAAACTGTTTCATGGTCGTCTTGGACCGGTCATAGGGTATATCCTCTATAATCGTATATCGTGGGCCACAATTGGTGCAATTGATAAAAGGATACCCAAAGCGCCGATTTTTCCGGTCGAACAATTCATAAAGACAATCATCACAAATAGACATATCCGGAGAAACCAGGGTTGACCGTTGACTGCCGGGTCTGCTGCTCGTTATTATAAATGTTGAAACGCCTTTGATTTCTTCATCATATACTTTTAAATCAATAATACAGGCTAAGGACGGATGACTGTCTGCAATTTCCCGGCAGAAAATATCTACCTGTTCAGATTTTCCTTCAATGTGTATCGTTACCCCGGCAGCGGTATTGGCAACTTCACCGTTTAGTCCAAGCCTGTCAGCCAGTTGAAAAATAAACGGCCGGAATCCCACTCCCTGAACAATACCATTTACCGTAATTGTTTTGGCAATAATGTTATCTTTGGACTTGTCCATGGTCGATTGTCTTATTTTCCGCCATCCACATATGAGGCAACTTCATGCAGAGCCTGAAGCGATTCAATCGCATCGGATTCATCGATTTTATGGATAGCAAACCCTGCATGGACAATTACCCAATCGCCGACTTTCGGTTGATCCAGCAGCAAAAGACTAACTTGCCTGCGAACACCATCAACATCAATGATCGCCGTATCATTTTCAACGTTAACAATTTTCGAGGGGATTGCCAGGCACATTTTCTTTGGTTCCCATTTCTTTGTATGTTATTCCCATTTGCTCTAATTCATTTAATACTTTTTGAACGGTTTCCCCAACTCTGGAAAAAATTTTCGGACTCAACTGGTCATTGAACGTCTCAATATCTTCCGGCTCAACACCATAAATTACCGTTTCGGGTAAATGCCCCACTGCCCGGCAAAGAGCCAGCACTTCAAAGAGATCAATCTGATGCAGTGAATTTTTAGGCGTCATACGTTCCGGAATATCACCGCCTTTCAAACAGTAGGATGTGCCGGGAGGACCATTGTTTTGAATGGTATCCACAATGATAAGGTAATCTGAATCCAAAATCGTCTCCAAAAGGTTCAGCCCTGATACATTGCCATCTATCAGATTGATCTTTTCCGGAAACCGGTACTGGCTTTTAAGTCTGTTTACAACGTGCACACCGAATCCTTCATCCGTAAGAAGAATATTTCCGACTCCCAGAATGATAATTTGCTTGTTTTTCATCTTTTTCCCTGTGCGGTCGTTACCTGCTTTCTCAGATTACTAATAAAAAAAACTATAGCACTTAATATCGACCGGTTCAAGTCGCTGCCGGCAATTCTAAGAGGACGGCTCTTGTTACGATTGACTGGCATGTAACGTATCTCGTTTCCTCCGGCTACAGTACACCTTCTGCTGAACCTTCCATTACAAGAAGGCGGAAAATCATATCGGAGCGACTTGGAATTTCGTGCATCATTTTAATTCGGAAATTGTTCCTAAGCTAGTGTCCGAACGAAAACCAGGATTTTTCGTTAAGATTAAGGAAGACGTAAATTTTAACCACAGACATACATTGAGTATTTCGAGGATTAAAATTTGAGGCTGACGCAGATATTGGCGAAAAAAACAGTTTTTGTTCAGGCACTAAGCTAAGGAATGTCACTACTTGTTAAGCACTACCGACAGTCTTTGGGTTATTATCAAGACATTTCGTGTTTTAGATATGTCTGATAAAAAGAGTAAAAAGCCTTAATAGCCTGAGATGTTTTTTACAGTGTGTAAAAGACCCCGACATTGATTTCTATGTCTTCAAAGCTGGACATCCACAAAAATGCTGTAAATATATAAGAATATTTCAGTATGTTAAAATACCCTCAAAAATATGTAAAAACTGGCATGAAACGTGCGGTAACAATACCTAAACTGAGCAAACTTGAAAATCCCGGAGGGTGAAAAATTTTGGAAATAAAATAAACGCAATTCCTTTTAAAATCATATTGTAATACAACACTTCCAAAATTTTTAACGCTCAGTTTAGGAATATTATCATCTGATTGCAGACTCGACCCGATTATGCTTTCTGAACAATAAACATTACAGGGTAATTTTATGAACGGTAGAGGTGTAATTGACGGTACTTATTACAGATCGCTGACAAAAAAGATGATACTCATCGTGCTTTTGGTATCTTTGACACCTTTAATGCTGGTCAGCGGCATGATCCTTTATGAATTCCAGCACTCTTACAGTGAAAAGGTCACTGATCATCTCTCGGTGCTGGTTGATAAACACCGCGTTCATATTGACAACTTTCTGGAGATAAAACTCAAAGAAATTCATTCGCTTGTGGAAACATTAGGAATTGATCAGCTTCAGAATGAATCCTTTCTTGAAGATCAGCTTTCCAAGATTCAAAAGGTCTACGGAATCGTTTTCGAAGATCTGGGGGTAATCAATCCTGACGGGCTTCAAATTGCGTATGCCGGTCCATATAAGCTTTTGAAGGCGCAATACTCGGAAGCTATCTGGTTCAACAAGGCCATAAAAAAGGAGTTTTATATCAGTGATGTTTTTCTGGGGCTTCGCGGATTGCCGCACTTTATCGTTTCCGTAAGAGTCAACCATCGTGGTAAACCTTGGTTGCTGCGGGCAACCATCGATTTTATGAAATTTAACAAGGTAGTGGAGAACCTTCGGGTCGGCAAAACCGGTCTGGCTTTTATTGTCAACAGAGAGGGACAATTTCAAACCGCCCCTCCCCAAAACATTGCAGATAAGAAATTCAACATGGACATTATAAAGTCCAACAACGACGAGATTGAAATTAACGAAAGTCTGAATTTTAAAATCTACCAGGGGATTATTTATGTTTCGGCTTTTCTCAAAAACGGCGACTGGATAATGGTCTATCGACAGGAACTTGATGATGCTTTATCTGATTTCAAAAAAACGCAAAACGTCGCAGTGCTGATTATCATTTTGGGCGCCTTGGTTATCATGGCTATGGCGGTTATTCTTTCCGGTATTTCAGTGAGCCGAATCGAGGAAGCCGACCGCGAAAAGGAGATGATGAACCAACAAATGATTGAAACCGGGAAGTTGGCATCAGTTGGCGAACTTGCGGCAGGCATTGCCCATGAAATCAATAATCCGGTAGCCATAATGGTAGAGGAAGCCGGATGGATGCAGGATCTGCTGGAAGATGACGGCACCAACGACAGTGAAAACAGCAAGGAATTTGCCCGATCCTTGAAACAGATTCAAACTCAAGGCCAGCGGTGTAAGGAAATCACCCATAAATTGCTGAGTTTTGCCCGAAAAACAGATTCCAGAATTCATGATATCCAGGTGAATGAGCTGATCAACGAAGTCATCGAACTATCAGGTCAGCGGGCAAAATACGCCAGTGTAAACGTGACCACGAACCTGGAAGAGAACCTGCCTCTCATTCGTATTTCCCAGACGGAATTTCAGCAGGTACTGTTAAACCTGATTAACAATGCCGTAGATGCCATGGAAAAAACCGGCGGTACAATTGCAATATCGAGCTACATAGAAGATGATGATATCATCATAACCGTTTCGGATACCGGACCGGGCATTCCAAAAGCTAATCTTTCACGAATATTCGACCCTTTTTATACCACAAAACCTGTGGGCAAAGGGACAGGGCTGGGCCTTTCCATCTGTTACGGCATCATCAAGAAACTGGGCGGCGACCTAAATGTTCATAGTGTATTAAAGGAAGGTACCAAATTTAAGATTCGTATACCCGTAATCGGAAAATCCAACGACGAGAAACTGAAAAAAAATCCAAAAAAATAAAAGACGCCAAAACATCAGATACCTGGCACGCGAAAAAAAATATTTCTGACAACTCTTTACCTACTGATTTTCGGGATTTCCGGAAAGAGTAGTTCATCAGCACAATATATTTCATCGAACCAAGCGGAGGTGCTTTTAGGCATGAAAACACGAAACACTAACACGAATTCTTCCGCAAGCCTATCGAAAGAAAACACAAATCAAATCAAACTCCTCCTGGTAGATGATGAAGCGGGGTATGTCAATGTTCTTGCCAACCGTTTGAATAAAAGAGGGGTTCGGGTTGCTAAAGCCTACAGCGGCACAGAGGCTATCAGGATTTTGAGGAGAAACGATTTTGATGTCGCCGTTTTAGATCTGAAAATGGAGGATATGGACGGCATCGAAGTTTTAAAAATTTTCAAAAAAATGGACCCTGATTTGATGGTTATTATGCTCACCGGACACGGATCTGAAGAAGCGGCTACCTATGGACTTGAAATGGGCGCATTTGATTATCTGACCAAGCCTTGTGAACTCCCGGAATTGTTGAGCAAAATTAAAGAAGCCCATCAGAAACGAAAGACGCTTCTGAAAAATCATCTATTGACCCGTTAAGATTTATAGCGTATTAAAAGTAAAAGAAAAAAGGTTGATTTTCTTTTCTGATGAATGCCAACTAAACAAATATATTTTGGAGTTATGTAATAGGCTAAGCCACCCAGACTCTGTGGGGTGGCTTTTTTTTATTGCAGTAACAATGTTTGGGAGGAGAGGCTTTCTATGGCAAAACTTCTGGTCATAGACAACTACGATTCGTTCACCTTTAATCTGGTTCAAATGTTTCGTCTGTATCCTTTGAACATTTCTGTATACCGAAACAACGAAATTTCCGTAGAAAAAGCCCGGAATCTATCTCCGGACTATATTTTGATCAGCCCAGGTCCCAGGGATCCGGCTCATGCCGGGATTTCAGTTTCAATTATAAAGGCATTTTATACAAAAGTACCGGTGTTAGGGGTGTGCCTGGGCATGCAGTGCATGAACGAAGCCTTTGGGGGTCAGACAGTCAGAGCATCCATTCCCATGCATGGAAAAACCAGTCTCGTTTATCATGATAATGAAGGTATCTTCAAATCATTGCCGAATCCATTCCGGGCGGCGCGCTATCACTCCCTGGTTGTAAAAACAGTAACCGGATGTCTGAAAGTTACCGCCAAAACTTCGGATCAGGTAGTTATGGGGATGGCCTATCCCCAATTCCCGCTTTATGGTGTCCAGTTTCATCCGGAGAGTTTTCTCACAGAAGACGGCTTTACATTGATAGAAAATTTTCTCAGGCTCGGCGCTTTAAATGAGGAAAATCGAGTAAAACAAAATTGCAGTGATATAAGCCCATGAAAACCGATATCAGCACCATTTTTCAACATATCCCGCCCATAGACGATCTGTATTCGGAAATCATTGCTGTAAAGGAACCCTTTATGACCATGGCTTCACGGTTTGTATCCAATCCCGGAACGGTGCTTCTGATGAGCGGCGGCGAATTGGACGCCTCCCGGTATCACATTCTGGGAATTAAACCATGGTTGACATTTTCAGGCCGGCATCGTGATATCCGTTTGACAATCGATGGTTCGGATTATCCGTTGACATCCGATCCATTTACTGTATTACAGGCGCTGCTGAATCATTTTCACCTCAATGAAACTATCATCAATGATTTGGCTGAATTCCAATTTCCGATTTATTCTGGGCTTTTAGGATATCTATCTTACGATCTTAAAGATTTTATTGAAACACTTCCCCGCACATCCGTTGATACGTTACAGCTTCCCCACATTTTGCTTTACGCGCCCTCGATGATCATTGTTTATGATAAACAAACAAAAACCACCCGGCTTTGTATTCCGAGACGTTCCGGCAACCATCACCATCATTTTAAAAATATTCTTTCCGAATTCAAAAATTCCCTGTTGCAGCCCCCCCCGTCAGGTAGCGATTATTTTGGCATTGCCGGGGGATTTCAGTCCAACTTTCAAAAAAGCGACTACCTTCGAAGCATTGAAAGCATTATCGACTATATCAAAGCCGGTGATGTATACCAGGTAAACATGTCGCAACGGTTCGAAATGGATTTTTACGGCGATGCCTTTACGTTATTTAAAAAACTGTATCAACAAAATCCGGCCCCGTTTTTTGCTTTTATAAATGCCGGAAACCATCACATCCTGTCTACTTCCCCGGAACGCTTTCTGGTACAAACCGGCAACCGCGTGGAAACACGCCCAATCAAGGGAACGCGTCCCAGAGGCAGTTCATCATCGGAAGATAAAAAGCTTCAAACAGAATTGATGAACAGCTCAAAAGACGATGCTGAGCTTTCCATGATAGTTGACCTGCTGAGAAATGATATCGGCAAGGTTTGCAAACCAGGCTCAGTGAAAGTAATCGAACATAAACGGCTGGAACCGTATCAAAATGTCTACCATCTGGTTTCAATTGTGGAGGGCGTTCTCGATGACAATTGTGATACCGTTGATTTGATAAAAGCAACATTTCCGGGGGGCTCTATTACCGGATGCCCCAAAATTCGCGCCATGGAGATTATCGATGAACTGGAACCTCACCGGCGCCATATTTATACGGGATCTATCGGTTATATTAGTTTCCATGATACCATGGACTTGTCCATTGTCATTAGAACCGCCACCATTTATGCCGATAAAATTTATTTTTCTGTCGGCGGTGGTGTTGTTTATGATTCCGATCCCGAAGATGAATACAACGAAACCCTTCATAAAGGAAAAACGTTAATGACCGTTTTTGCCGGCAAAAGCAAACCTTTGAATGAAAATCCAAACTGCTGGATCAACGGGGTCCTAAAGCCGTTGAAACAAGCATCCGTTCCGGTTTCCGATGAAGGCTTTCAGTACGGATTCGGAATTTTTGAAACCATTCGCGTTTCAAATGGTGTTCCGTTGTTGCTTGAGCAACATTTAAAACGGTTTTACAGATCCTGGCAGGTTCTTTTTCCCGATGAGATACCGGATCTGTCCTGGGATGAGATTATCAGGCAGGTAATTTCAGCAAACCAATTGGATAACCAGGTGGCAGCGGTGAAAATTCTGGCAACCCGCGGGAGCGGAACTACTCCTGCCCGAAACAGAACCCTTTTGGTCATGGCCCGTCCCTACACCCATCGGTTGAAAGAAAAAGAACCGTTTGGGCTGAACTTGATAACCTATCCCGACCCACGCCAAACGCCGCTGGCCGACCACAAAACGGCAAATTACCTGTATTATCTTCGGGCAGGAAGATGGGCGGCTGAACACGGTGGGGATGAAGCACTGATTTTAAACCCCGATGGCACTATCAGCGAAACCAATACCGGAAATATCCTTATAGTGAAAGGGCAAACCATCATCTTGTCCCAAAGTCCTCATGTACTGCCCGGTGTGATGCAGGAAGCTGTTTTAAGTATTTTGTCAGATTGGGGGTTTCAACCAAAATATATGAATGTAAAGCGCGACTGTCTTTATGACGGTAAACAGGTAATAGTAACCAATTCCTTAATGGGAGCCGTTCCGGTGCTCAGTATTGATGGAAATGATTTGCCGAAGCCGACGGATCTTTGCGAAAAAATAAACCGCAGCGTTTTGGAAAATCGAAAAAGAAAACAGACAAAAAAAACCGATTTGTGCGGTTGAGGTTCGTAATGTGGATAAAGGCCCTACGCATTAAGTTAAATTATTTCAAGTATCGTAGCGCGATTACCCCGTTGAAGGGGGTTAGGGGGGTGTACATATAACATTGTTGATTCTTTATTCATTTATAACACCCCCCTAACCCCCTCAAGAGGAGAATCAGGACGACATAATTCCCTCTTTGAGAGGGGCAGGGGGTGTATCCTATGATTTAAAAAAATCGATGTTCGTCTCTGCAAGTCATTGAAACCTAAAACCTAAAGATGAATTTTCATGTCCGGTAGTGTTTTCTTTCATTGATTAAAACTAATCTACTTTAAAAAACACCTTGGCTTTTGCATTACAAACCGGGCAGGTTTCAGGGGGTTCGTTTTCACAGGTATACCCGCAAACAGAACAAACATAATAATCCTGTTCCGGTATGTTATCCATGTTGTTCAGAGCATTTTGGTAGAGATTTGCGTGAATTTTTTCGACTTCATTCGCATAATTAAAGATACGTTCTGCGGCTTTTTCACCCTCTGCTGCCGCCTCTTCGATCATTTTAGGATACATCTCCGAAAATTCATGGGTTTCTCCGGAAATGGCTTCTTTCAAATTGTCGGCAGTACTTCCGATACCTTTCATCATCCTAAGATGTGCATGAGCGTGAATGGTTTCGGCTTCGGCAACTGCCCGAAACAATTTAGCTATCTGAGGATAGCCGTCCTTTTCAGCCTTTTTTGAAAATGCCAGGTATCGGCGGTTGGCCTGAGATTCGCCAGCAAATGCTGTTTTCAGGTTTTCCTGGGTTTTGCTCATGGTTTCTCCTTTTTTTTTAATAAAAATAGTTGAATTTATATATTTTAAGTCCAATTGAGCGATTTTCAAGTGTCATCAACACCAAAAATAATGTTTTGCATCGTCATGTTTTTTTCCTTAAACTCTCAGTTTGCCATCGTTTTGATCACCCCCCTCCCCGGCCCTCCATCAATGGGAAGGGAGTTTTTGATTGGGCATTTTTGATCCTTCCCATCCATCAATGAGCAGGAGTTTGTCTAAACAGTTTTTTTTTAACGGCTATGCCCTGGCGCCACCATAAAAAATGAGATTTTTATATAAAAAGAAAAACCGCAATTTTATTTTTTTTTAAACTTCCTGACAATTTTTCATTTTTTTCTTGCTTTGTAGTTTTAAATATATTTTAATGCAAAAAAAATTTTATATGAAGGTGTGTTCGTGACTGTTAAACGAGCAGATGAAAGGAAAGAAATTTTAAGTCGCAGGTTCATCAATACGTTCGTTCGACAGAAAGGAGGTGAAGAAACAACATTAGTGCCCGTTAGAAAACGTAGGAAAAAATTTAAAATCATATCTTTTAAAAGGAGAAAAGAAAATGAGGAAACTAGGATTTATTTTAATGGCGGTCTGCGTTATTGGTTTTGCAGCTCCCGCTATTTCCGCTGAGTTTCAATTTCATGGCGATCTGAACCATCGGTTTATGCTTCATACCAACCATGCTGAATGGTTTGCCGGGCCGGGGGAAACAACGAGAAATGAAACGGTGAACGGTGAACTTAGAGGCGGCCGATTAGACGACAGCGACGTGGATGATCAATGGGCTGAAGTGAAATACCGCTTGTGGTTTGAAGCCGCTACGGATGACGGAGCCGTAAAGGGAGTCGTGGCAACGGAAATCGGTTCCCTCGATTTTGGTCGATCCGCAAGATTGGATTATTCCGGTGATGATATCGTGTTTGAGTTCCGATGGGGCTATGTAGATTTTCAGGTTCCCGGCATTGACCATTCTTCAAGACTTCGAATTGGTCTTCAACCTATTTCCGTCAATCCCTATCTGTGGCAGGAAAATGTGGCGGGTGTCAATTGGTTTGGATCCAGCGGAATTCTGGATTATCAACTGGCATGGTTCCGTGGGCATGACAATGGAATCGACTGGGATGATGATGATGACGACGCCCATGAAGACGTTGATGCCTTCCTTGGCCGGCTCAACTATAAACCCGATGATAACCTTGATGCCGGTTTTTTTGTTCTGTTCCAGAATAACGACGGCGGAGATGATATGGAAGGTGAAGATCATACCATTTACCCGCGAAAATATGAAGTCAAGTTTCTCAACGATGTGAAATTTGACCTGCTGACTGTCGGTATTGATGGAAGTTACAAAATAAATAACTTCTTTTTCAACTATGACCTGATGTACCAGGATGGTGAAATGGAAGGTAGATTTCGAGATAACCGTGTAGATATAGTTGATGATTTTGATGTACAGGCATGGTTCGGTCATTTGGATGCAGGAATCAATTTCGGAAATCATAAGCTTACCTACACCTTCTGGTATGCTTCCGGTGATGATGATCCCGACGACGGTGATTTCGATGCATTTATCACCACTGATACAGATGTATTTGATAGTATTATATTTTTCGAAGGTGGTTACACCGATGATGATTACTACACTGAAAAGCCTTATATCCTGGATAAAGGTATGATCTTCAACAAACTGGCGCTGGACAGCAAAATTACCGATAAGCTGACGGTAGGTGCGGCAGTTCTTTACCTGATGACCGCCGAGGATATGGAATATACTGATAATAACGGACGTGATCAGGATGATGACGAACTGGGTTGGGAAATTGATGCATATTTCAAATATATGCTGTACAGCAACCTGGAATTTTCCGTCAACGCCGGATACCTTTTTTCCGGAGATGCGATGGATTACTTTGAGGAAGATTGTGACGGCAGCGATGATGAAGACATCTTTGCCAGTACGGCCAGAATACGGTATTCATTCTAACCGAATACCAACCTGATGCGAGAGGCCGGTATTCTCTGCCGGCCTCTTTGTTTTTTTGCACTCTGCTTTTTGTTGGTTAGTACCGGATTGGAGGATAATGTCGATGGTTGCACCTGTAAGAAAAAGACTGACAAGTTTTTTTATTCTGGTTTTATCTTTGTTTTTTTTTAGCTCCTTGGTACATGCAGAAATTTTGGACCAGTTAGCCCGGGATTTTTCTTCCATATCCGGCTATGTGGTAAAAAAGTGTGACGGTCAGTTTATTATTGACCTGGATACCTCCGACGGCATTATTCAGGGAGATATTTTCAGCGTGGTTTCATCCGGTGAAAAACTGGTTCATCCGGTAACCGGAGAAATTATCGGATCACTGAAACAGGTTAAAGGAATCTTAAAAGTTGTCCGCGTGAAAACCGGCTTTTCCTTTACCCGTCCGTTATTGGGCGAAAATGAAATTCATGCCGGAGACTCAATTCAACGATATGAAGATATCACCGCGGTTTTCTGGGATTACACTGAAGACGGCAGAAATTTTTTCCACCGACTTCAAAATAAGGTTCCATCCCTAAAATGGACTGGTTACGACCAGGCCCAGCAATTCAGACCCCAAAAACCCGGTCCGGTACCTGAAACGGGTACAGCAATTGTATTTATCCTTGCCGGAGATACTCTCAATGTCAGAGGTCCTGAATTTATGCTGCTTCATACATATAAATTGTCCGAAATCCCGGCCACTGACACAACAACCTCCAGGTTTACATCCATGCCTGAAAGTTCCCCGACCAAAATTTCTCCTTCCTTTCACGAAGAAAGACCTTCGGCCTCAGATATGCCATTGGAACCCAAATGGGATAGGACTGCCGGCAGCGCTGAACCCGCCGAACCGGTGTTTGCCGGGGTAAACTTTGTCGAAAAGCTTTCGGGGCCGCCTTCTGTCATGGCTGATTTTATATCCTATGATAATGAACTGCTTCTGGCAACCACTGATGGTTATAAAATTGATGTTTTTAATATCAAAAACGGTATGGTGCCGGTAGCAAAAGGCGACACGGAAATCCGCGGTAAGATTTTATGGCTGAGCTGGTGGCAGCCGGAACCATCGAGGAAACCGTTTCTGGCCGTGGTTAACTGGGTTGACAACTCTCCGTCAGGAACCCTTTTCGAATTGCACAATGATACATTGAAACCTCTTGGAGATCGGATTTCCATGTTCATCGGTGCTTTTGATATAGATGGGGATGGTTCTCCGGAAACACTGTTGGGTCAGCGATATGATCCTGAAGAATTTTTTGGTCACAGAATCCGGGAATTAAAATGGACCGGCGGAGAATTCAAAGACCAAAAACCCCCAGTAAAGCTTCCAAGACGATTTACTGTTTCCGGAAGCCTGATCGGTGACCTGACCGGCGACGGTGTTCCTGAATCGGCGTTTATCCGCGATAATATTTTATACATTTATTCCGGAAAAGAAGCTCTCTATAAGTCTTCCAAAGAAATGGGAGGAACCTTATCCACCCTACTCTATGAGGTTAATCCGGGTACAAAGGATCCTATGACCAATTCAATTGCTATTGAAATTCCCCCTATCAGGACAGATCTGGTGGGCAACAATATCCCGGAATTGATCGCCGTTGCTTCAAAACGATCAGCTCTAAGCTATACCGGAATTGATCCTGGCATCAAGAAAGCGTGGTTAACCGTCCTAAAATATGAAAATGGGCAGTTTACCGAGGGGACGCTCGGCGATGAAATCAAATCCCCGATTCAGGGACTTGAAGTTTATGGAGGACAAGTGCTGATGTTAACCTCGAAAACCGGATCAGTTCTTTCCCAGGGAGGTTCCAGCCGCCTGATAGCTCTTCCGTTAAAACACGGAGGCAGATAAAACAGTCCGCACTCTGTTCTGATAACCAAAACCAAAAACAGGCGGCTAAAAAAAGCCGCCTGTTTTTGGTTTGTGTTTACTTTGTCATCCTGATGACCAAAAATCCAGCATTAATCCGTTGAACAAACATGTTCACGCCTTCGCCCTGGTCTATTGCATTAACGATATCCCGGAAATCGTCTACGGATGAAATAGACTGGTGATTTATTTCTCTGATGATATCCCCTTTCCGTAATCCGGCAATATCCGCTTTGCTTCCGGACTCTATATCGCTGACCACCACTCCGTCAGTTTCCGAAAGGTTGAATCGTTGCGCCATTTCCGGATTGATATTTGAAACCTGAATACCCAAATCTCCGGTATCTTCCGATTCCCATGATTTACCGGCCAGCTTCTCGTCTTCACGCTTTGTAATGGTCACGGTGAATTTTTTTTCTTTACCATTTCTCAACACCTTGATTTTAGCCTTTTGGCCGATTTCAAGATTAGCAATGAAAGAGGTCAAATCCCGGCTGTCCTTGATTTTTTGACCGTTGACAGAAAGAATAATATCTTTTGCTTTAATCCCTGCCTGATCTGCCGGGTCACCCGGGAATACCCTGGCTATCAAAACCCCATGATCCCCCTTAACGCCATAATACTCGGCCAGTTCCGGATCGAGATCCTGGATGGCAACACCCAGCCATCCACGGGTCACTTGGCCGGTCCTTTTCAGCTCTTCAATGATACCCTGGGCCAAGTTGATAGGGATTGCAAACCCGATTCCCTGACCGCTGGCCACAATAGCGGTATTAATACCAACGACTTCTCCTCTTAAATTTAACAGCGGCCCGCCGCTGTTCCCGGGATTAATGGACGCATCGGTCTGGATAAAATCATCATAAGGACCGGAACCGATCACCCGGCCTTTAGCGCTAACGATTCCTGCAGTTACAGTATATTCCAATCCAAACGGACTGCCGATGGCAACTACCCACTGACCAACCTTCAGTTGATCAGAATCACCCATTTTTACGACCGGCAGATTGGGAGGTGCTTCGATTTTCAGTAAAGCAAGATCTGTATTTGGATCTCTTCCTTTGATCTCAGCTTTGTATTCTTTTTCATTTTTAAGCTTGATTACAATTTCATCGGCGTCTTCGATCACATGATTGTTTGTGACAATATAGCCTTGGGTATCGATAATAAAGCCGGAACCCAGACTGCGCTCTTTAAACTCTCGCTGGTGGCCTTCACCAAAAAACCGTTCAAAAAACTCCCGAAAAGGATCATCTTTTCCCCAAGGGCTAAAATGCCGAAAAACCGGCCCCCCGCCTTTTATGGTTTTTACGGTCCGGACATTTACCACGGCAGGACTGACATCTTCAGCCAGCTCCGTAAAATTAGCCGGCACCATGGCAGTTTCATATGATTTTGACTGTACTGCGGAAACCGCAAAAAAATGCAACACAAAACAAACCCCCAGAGTCAACATAAGAATCTGGGAAACCAAACGATTTTTGAATCCAATAGTTTGGATTTTCCACTTCATCAGTTGTTCCTTTCTTTTTTAATTTAGTATTCCAAAAATTTTTAAAAACTCCATCTTTTTATACTATTT
>JAGYNR010000037.1 GCA_018399715.1 Desulfobacterales bacterium
AAAGAAGACGAAAATTTTAACCACAGACATACATTGAGTATTTCGAGGATTAAAATTTGAGTCTGACGCAGATATTGGCGAAAAAGACAATTTTCGTTCGGGCACTATCTAAGCAAACCTTGGCTATATGATTTGAGGAATTTATTCAAGAAAAATGTAATTCTTACAAAACTTTTACATTTGTGGCGGGTCCATAACGGCTGGAATAAAATGTCAATGAAAAGACATTGCACAGCCGGTTATAATATGCAGTTCAGAGTTCTCTTCAGCAATAATTATATTATATACCGTGATAATTTAATTATTCTTGTATTTCAATTTAGGCATAAGATATTTCGGAATAGAAAATCAGAGTTTTCCTGATTGAATAAATGATAATTTTCAAGTATTATTTAAAGAGTTTTTTGGATTGAAGCTTTTTTTATCAATCAGCTTCAATGGTTTTACTATGTTTCCATGAGATGGTTCATTTTTGGTGTGACGATGACCTGAGGCTTGGAGACTGTTTTAATTCAAGGAGGTAAGCGTATGGTCAATGGAGTAGTCAAGTGGTTTAATGACAAAAAAGGGTTTGGCTTTATTGAAGAAGAAGGGGGAGGGGACGTTTTTGTCCACTACTCTGCTATCAATATGGCCGGATTTAAATCTCTCAGCGAAGGTGATCGTGTATCTTTTGAAGTCGAAGAAAACCATCGTGGACCGGCAGCTAAAAACGTGACAAAAATTTAAACAAAATTTTTATTGTAATTTAAAAAAGGCAGCCTGAAAACAGGTTGCCTTTTTTGTTATGTTCAGGGAAAAAAAACGCGACAAGAAATGAGTGACCCGCCTCTTGGATAAAAAAGAATAAAAAAGACAAGCCGGCTAAAAGGTTCTGTCATAGATTCGTTCCTGTTCATCGAGAATCTGACGAAGTATCTCAATCGTTGTCATGGGGTTCATGATAACAGCCCGTAGTACAACTGTTTTTTGTGCGGATGGTTTGTCCAATGCCAGGGCGGTCCTGGAAACAAAACTGTTTCCTTTTTCCCGTTGCAGTCTCTGGATGGTCAGATTGATGTGATTCAGTTCTTCGTTTATGCGTTCTTTTTCAATGCTGTCAGCAACTGTCAGTTTACGTGAGAGATGTTCAGGAAAAATCCTGTAGGTTAAAATGTTGAGTTCCGGAGGGGTCACTAACTGAAAAAGTTTCCGGGAACGAATTTCCTCGGCAAATAACCGTGCGGTCTCTATTCCGTGCTCAATAAGCAGTGCATAACCTTTGGTTCCCATAATTTTCAAGGCGCTGTCCAAAATTAATGAAACCGCCTCCCGTGAACCGGACAATGTTTTCATGCCCAGATCAGCAGACCCGGGACGGATGACATAGTTTGCATAATAACGCACCACATCCATTTGTTCCGGTGCCTTGAAATAAACCATACCACAACTCATGGGCATGTAAAACTGTTTGTGCCCGTCAATGGTTACCGAATCAGCCAGGTGAATACCATCAAGAATATGACAATATTTTTCGGACATCAGCGTTGGTCCTCCCCAGGCCGCATCTACGTGAAAATAAATACCGTATTTTGAACAAATATTGGCGATGTTTCGTAACGGATCAACGGTACCGGTTTCTGTTGTCCCCGCAATCCCCACGACTGCCAATATTTTGGTTTTCTTTTCTTTAGCATGAATTTTTTTTATCTTGTCTTCCAGTGCAGTGATGTCAATCCGGTTGTTTGAATCGATTTCGACCGGCAGAACATTTTTATTTCCAATTCCCAACAGCCCACCTGCTTTTTTCAGGGAATAATGGTGAAGTGCCGAAACCAGAACTACACAGCGATTTATGCCATATACTTGAAAAGCACGTTGAATCCCATCAGATTCCACACCATTGAAGTCTTTAAACGGGCAAAGCAATCGATTTCTGGCTACCCATAAAGCGGTAATATTGGCTAAGGTTCCGTCTTCAACAAAGGTTCCCAGGGCTGTATTCGGATTCTGAACATGTTGTCGGTAAAAGGCTTCGTTTTTGTTGAATATCAGACGGTGGATTTTGGCAAGCACTTGCTTTTCCAATACGGAAACCACCTTGGAGGTTTCAAGCTTGACCACGTTTTGATTTAATGCCGCTGCGATAGTTTTCAGATGAACCATAAAAAAAGGAATCGCTGATGTCATATGTCCTACAAAATATGGTGAAGCGACATTGACCGCATAAGGAGCAATATCTTCGACCAGGTCTGTAATGACATCGGCAAGTTTTTTTTCGGGATGCTTTCGGATTTTCGTTTGGGTAAAGCGAGTGCCCAACTTCTTTAAGGGGACTTCTTCAGTAATACCCACATGCTTTTTCAGAAAGTCATGCAATCCAAATAGAATTTGCTCCATATATTTAAGCAACTTGCATTCTGCGGCATCATCTTCAGGCCGGATAAATACCCGCATTAAAGCATCCCAGTCGGCCACCAGTTTTTTAGTTGATTGGTTTTTTTTTGTTATCATAATGGTAGATTCCTGTATCATGGCATGGATTCAATTTAAAGTACAGAATGCAAAAAATGGCTGAACCTATTATGTCATGAGTTTAGGTTTTGATTCTTTACAAACAACAACAGGTGTGAAATATACAATATCATTTCGGATATCATGTTCGTTATGATGGTAAACTTAAATTGTGTCTGAACGAGAAATCCTGGTTTTCGTTCGGACACTAAATAGACTAAAATAAGTTAAAATGTAATATAGCCGATGCTTTGCGAGCTTTCCATCAGAAATTTTGCTATCATCGATGATCTTAATATGAATTTCTCTGATGGGTTGACCATCTTAAGTGGTGAGACCGGTGCAGGGAAATCTGTCATCATTAATGCCGTAAATTTACTGTTGGGAAGTCGTGCCAATGCAGGACTGATTCGTACCGGAGCGGAAACTGCCGAATTGGAGGCGCATTTCAAAATCATTCCGGAAAGCATTCCCGGAAAAATAATGACGGATCAAGGGTACGATCCATCTGAAGGACTTATTATCCGAAGAATCATATCCCGTTTTGATCGTCATAAAATCTATATCAACGGGCGTTTGAGTACCATACAGATGTTAACCGCTATTACTGAAAACCTGGCGAGTATCTCCGGCCAGCATGCTCATCAGAAACTTTTGAAAAACGACCAGCATCTTCAGATTCTCGACCAATACGGAAACCTGGTAAACCGTAGAGAAAAAGTACGGAAATTGTACAGAAACATTATTCCATTGATATCTGAACTGCAAAAATTAATCTCAAAAGCAACCCATCAAAATGATCAGATTGACCTTCTCAGATTTCAAAAAAAAGAGATTATGGAAGCCAGCATCTGTCCAGGAGAAGATGAAAAGTTAGAGCAGGAACTTTTGAGGCTTAAACATTTTGAATTTTTGTATCAAACGATATTCAATAGTGTGGAAGGTCTGTACAGCGCACCCGGCGCTGTGGTAGAAACGCTGACGGAAATTCAAAAAAATCTGGAAAAAGCATGTGAATTTGATCCTTGTCTTGCCTCTAAAACCAAGGCACTATCAGAATTCATTTATCAAATTGAAGATATCAGTCTTGAGTTAAGATCATATCTGGAAACCATTGATATGGATGAATCCCGGCTGGAAACCATAGATGCCCGACTGGACATTCTTCGTAAACTCAAACGCAAATATGGCGGATCTCTTCAAGCCGTTCTCGAAAAACTCAATCATATTGAAACGGAACTATCGGGTTTTGAAAACATCAACGCCCGGATAGAGAGCACGAAAGAACAACTCGGCAGACTCCATCAAAGATTGGTTGATGAAGCCACTCAACTGTCTATGGAGAGAAAGCAGGTTGCAGAAGATCTTTCCCGTGATGTGGAAAAGGAAATCTCGTCATTAAAGATGGCGGGAACCCGGTTTTTTGTTGAGATTTCACCAATTAAAGCCGAGGAGTCAACCCAGAGGTTTTTAAGAACTGATAATGCCTTAATTACTGAAAACGGTATCGATCAGGCGGAATTTATGATTGCGCCGAATGTGGGAGAAACACTGAAGCCATTGTCGGGTATTGCGTCCGGGGGAGAACTTTCCAGAGTGGTGTTAGCTTTGAAGGCTATTTTGGCTTATATGCATTCGGTGGAAACGGTGGTATTCGATGAGGTCGATGCCGGTATTGGAGGTGGTACCGCTGAAGTGGTCGGCAAAAAACTAAAAGATCTGTCCCGGCATCTACAAATCATTTGTATTACGCATCTTCCTCAAATTGCCAAATTTGGCGATTATCATTATATCATTTCAAAGCAGGTAAAAAAAGGTAGAACCCACACGATGATTAAACCCATCCGTCAAGAGGAAAGAGTTCATGAGATAGCCAGAATGTTGGGGGGGCTGGAGATTACCCAGACTACTTTGGATCATGCCAGAGAGATGTTGAAAAATTGTGAATAAATAACGATATGGTATTATCGGATTTTTTACTCGATACGATAAAATCTCAGGCGCAAAAACTATTTGAAGATGCGCGGGGGAGTCATGATTGGGAGCACACCTTGCGGGTCTGGCGTCTTTGTGAAAAAATTGGTCCGGTTGAAGCGGCCGATATGGATGTTCTAAGGGTTGCGGCGTTACTGCATGATATTGGAAGAAGCTGTCAGGATAATTCGCAAGGAAAAATATGTCATGCAGAAAAAGGAGCCGAAATGGCAAGTATCATTATTAAGGATCTGCCATTGTCACCATTTCAAAAAGCCAATATTATTCATTGCATCAGGACGCATCGGTTCCGCGGGCATAAAACACCGGAAAGCCTGGAAGCCAAGGTCCTTTTCGATGCTGATAAAATAGATGCCATCGGTGCCGTAGGTATTGCCAGAGCATTTCTTTTTGCCGGCGAATTAGGCGCACGGCTTCACAATCCGGAGGTAAACATCGAAGAAACCAAGCCTTACTCCAAAGATGATACCGGATACAGAGAATTTAAATTAAAATTGAGCAAAATTAAAGACAGAATCATGACGAATGAAGGACGCCGGTTGGCTAAAGAACGTCATGAATTTATGGAAATTTTTTTTAACCGTTTTTTAGAAGAATATGAAGGCGAAAGGTAGATGCTTATGGGAATTAATTTTGTTAGAAAAATTGATGATCTTGTCAAGGTCAAACATGTATTGGTAAGCGTGTCAGATAAAAAAGGTCTGAATACATTTATACCGCAGCTTCTAAAAATCAATCCGAATGTTAAAATTTTTTCAACCGGGGGCACTTATGCCAGGATTAATGAAATCATAAACGACAAGACAGATTCTCGTCTGATACAGGTTTCCGAATACACAGGACAACCGGAAACACAAGGAGGGCTTGTAAAAACACTCGATTTTAAGATTTATTTGGGTCTTTTGACGGAAACTTACAATTCCGAACATCAGCAGGATTTGGTCAGAACCGCTGCGGTACCTATCGACATGGTTATGGTAAATCTTTATCCGTTTCAGGAGACGATTGCAAAACCAAATGTTGTTCCGGAACAAGCCCGCGGTAACATTGATATTGGCGGTCCGTGTATGATACGGGCAGCGGCTAAAAATTTTCTGAGAGTCGCTTCTGTAGTCGATCCCGCTGATTATGAAACGATTCTTTCTGAGCTGAAAAAACACGATGCCAACACAACTTTGGAGCTGCGTTACCGGTTGGCCCAGAAAGCGTTTACCCATACAGCCATCTATGACCGGGAAATCGCTGACTATCTTGAAAATACAGGTTTTAATGAAGTTTGCGGTTGCTATAACAACTGATGTTATAAATTTTGAAAACAAAATCGATCAAAGCACTGTTAAGTGAAGAAAAGGGCGTTATTCGAAAAAACTGGGCGGACTGTGTTTCCGTTGCCCTGATTTATCCCAACACCTATTATATCGGGATGAGCAATTTAGGCTTTCAGACCGTCTATGAACAACTGAATCGAATGGATCAGGTGGTCTGTGAAAGAGCTTTTATGCCCGGAGACCATCGAACTGGTCCGCAGACGGTAAGGAGTGTTGAGTCAGGACGGCTTCTGACAGATTTTGATGTGATTGCATTTTCAATATCTTTTGAAAATGATTTTACCAATATAGTGTCAATTCTGGATTTCGCAAAGATTCCCAGGCTTGCAGAAAACCGGGATCAGCGGTTTCATCCGTTAATAATGGGCGGTGGTGTGGCTTGTTTTCTCAATCCCGAGCCCATTGCTCCTTTTTTTGATGTGTTTCTTCTGGGAGAAGCCGAGTGTCTTCTGGAGCCTTTTTTTTCCCGGTTTGTTCCAGATGTTGATAGACGCGAAAACTTGATCCAAATAACAACCGAAATTTCAGGAATATATGTACCGTCATTTTATTCCGTTCGATATCATTTAGACGGCACTATCGTTGAGTTTGTGCCGACGGAAAATGTTCCTGAAAAAATCCGGCGGGTTTTTCTTGAAGATATTTCTCAATGCTCTACCTGCAGTACTATTTTAACGCCGAACACGGTTTTTGATGATACCTGTCTGATCGAAGTATCCCGCGGCTGTCCTCATGGATGTCGTTTTTGCAGCGCAGGCTTTGTTTACCGTCCGCCGCGATTCAGACCGCTGTTTTTATTAACTGAGGCGATGATATCCTGCGCCGATCGATCGGATCATATCGGACTGATGGGGGCCGCTGTTTCGGATCTGACTTGTATCCGGGAGCTAAGTTGTCTGGCGGATCAAAAGGGTGTTCGGGTGTCTTTTAGTTCTTTGAGAGCTGATGCCATCGGACCGGATTTAATCCATGTGTTAAAACACAGCGGGACAAAAACCGCCACAATTGCTCCTGATGCCGGTTCTGAGCGGTTGCGGACAGTGATCAATAAAGGAATTACCCGGGATCATATCCTTACCGCTACGGAAAAGTTGGTTTCCGAGGGTATTTTGAACCTGAAAGTGTATTTTATGATTGGACTGCCAACGGAAACGGATGCTGACATTGAAGGTATCATCCAATTATGTAAAAGAATTAAACATCAATTTCTGAAATCCAGCCGGGGACAAGGCCGGATAGGAGATATTACGGTCAGCTTGAATTCCTTTGTGCCGAAAGCGGCGACACCGTTTCAGTGGGTTCCCATGGATCCTATCGATTCGTTGAAACGTAAAATTAAAATGGTAAAAAATGGTCTGAAACGGATAGCAAATATTCGCGTACATTCCGATATTCCCCGGTGGTCCTATGTTCAAGGACTTTTATCCCGGGGAGATCGTAAAGTAGCGCGGCTTTTAATGAATGCGGTGGATAATTGCGGAAACTGGCCGAAAACCTTCAAAGAATCGCCGCTGAATGCTGATTTTTATGCTCTTCGGGAACGTCCGATAGATGAGGTGTTGCCGTGGGATTTTATTGATCACGGCGTTACCAAAAATTTCCTCGCAAAGGAATATCGCCGGGCACTTCAGGAAAGACCATCACCTGTATGCCCATCAGATCATACATGTACCCGGTGCGGTGCTTGTGGGACAGTTCGAACACAGTGTACCGTGTCAGATAAAAAGTGAATAAATGTAATAAAAAAATAACAAATTTTGTTGACATTGATGGAGATAGGGTTTGATATAATTGTTTGATATTTGGAATAATTGATGAACTTTAAAAAAATACTTGATGCGTCGGTCACTTTGTGTTAAGGAAACGCTTTGGTTTGGCGCGCCACATGTTTAAAGACCGAAATTTGAAAGGATTTTCTGGAAAATGACTTCAAAAAAAGAGCTTCAACTGGCGTTGGGCGTAGCAATCGTATTGTTGGTAATGGGGGTCATCGGTTATGCCGCTTTTCCCCCGGAGCAACCGTCCGAACCCATCAGGACCATGTACCATAGTGCTGCGGGGAAAGTATTGTTTACCCACCAAAAACATACTGCTGTGACGGGATATTCCATCGACTGCTACACCTGCCATCACCATCCTTCTTCTGGTGGTGATACTCGTTCCTGTGGAGAATGTCACTTGAAAATAGAAGGTGGTATTTCGGAAAGCTGTATGGAATGCCATCAGAACGAAGAACATGATATGCTTGAATATTCCGAAAAAAATGGCGTCCGTTATATTCCCGTAGAAACATGTTGGGAGTGTCACGGTGAAGATGAATTCGAAGGGTTACCACCGGCTCCGAGAGCAGAAGCCTATCACGGTCAGTGTATGGGATGCCACAAGGAAAATGAAGCCGGACCGCAGGATTGTAATGAATGCCACATGAAAAATTAAATGAGGCAGGATACAGTTTTTAGGTTAATCATTGAAGAATTATTCAGTTGGTTTGGTGAAGCTAAACAGTAAAGGTTAAGCTATGATAAAAAGATCATTTATCGGTCTAAAGAAGCCCCGGCTGGAGTACACAAAACTCCAGGGTTCACCTCCGGCCCTAAAAGAAATCCCAACCCCGGATAGGATTACATTGCTGCTGGAAACTCCGTTGGAAAAGAAAAACGGGCAGATTAACAGCGGGGATGCAGTGAAAACAGGACAAATTCTGTCCGCAACCAAAGATGTTGCTTGTGTTTCACCGGTAACCGGAACCGTATCAACCGTCACCGATTGGCCGGGAGATTTTGGATGCAGGTATACGGCCGTTTCGGTGGAAGTTGCTGAAACTGAAATGGATGAAACGTTTGGGAGTATTTCTCAGAATCTGTCTCTTGAAGATGCTATTCGTTATTTGAGTTCGGTTCCGGGAAAACCACCGCTTAAGATGTTTACCGATCCGGTAGTCGAGATCAAAACCATTGTCATCACTGGAATTGACAAAGATCTTTCGATTACCACCAATCAATATGCACTCAATACAGATACCGATGCAGTAAAAGAGGGTATCAATGTGTTAAAAAAGATGACAGGGGTTGATTCGTTTATATTGGTGGTGCCGTCGGAGCTGGCTGGAAAAGCTCAGGCGACGGATGCACTTGTAAAAACGGTAGGTGCGGGGTATCCTTCAGCAAATGCTTCTTTCATCATGCAAGATATTATCCAAGAAGTGGTTCCCGCTGGCAAGACGCCTGAAGATCTGGGATATTGTTTTATGAGTGCCGAATCCGTTGCATCGATTGGAAAATCTGTACAAAGCGGTCAAATAACGAAAAGAAAAATAATAACGGTTATCAGAAAGGATGGCAAAACATCCCTGGTTTCCGCAATTATTGGTACTCCTATCAGCGAGATTTTCAAGACGTGCGATATAACCGTAAAGGAAAAAGACCGGATTGTTTTTGGCGGTCCCATGACCGGTTCTGCAGTCTATTGTGAAGATCATCCTGTTTTACCGGATACGGACGCCATAATGGTACAAGACAGTGGTGATCTTCCTCTGGTTTCCGATTATCCGTGTACCAACTGTGGAGAGTGCGTAAGGATTTGCCCGGCAAAAGTGCCGGTCAGTATGCTGGTCCGGTTTTTGGAAGCTGGTCAGTACCAGGAGGGGGCAGACATGTACGACCTGTATTCATGTATCGAATGTGGTCTGTGCAGCTTCGTATGCCCCGCCAGAATACCGATCTTTCAATACATAAGATTGGCAAAATATGAACTCGACCGGGTAAAATCAGCGGAGGAAGCGAATGTTTAATCAAAAAAAACTAATTGTATCTCATGCTCCATTTATTCATTATGGCAGCAGGATTCCGGAGCGCAATTACAACATTGTTTTGGCTACCCTGCCGGCTTTACTGATGGGATTTTATCAATATGGAATCCCGGCGATAGCGGTGTTTTCCCTGGCTGTATCATCAGCCATTCTATGGGAACTGGCTGTCAACTACCTTCGGAAAAGTCCGAAAACCATCGGTGACGGAAACGCTGCAGTGATCGGCATTATTTTTGCCATGCTGCTTCCCGGAACGGTTCCATGGTGGCTGATCATTGTTGGAACATTTTTGGCAGTGGTGATCGGACAACAAATTTTTGGTGGTATCGGTGGTAATCCGTTTAACCCTGCGGTTGTTTCTATGCTGATTTTGTCTGTTTCGTGGGGACATCATCTGGATTTCAGTGAAGCCTATGTCAATTACCAGTTTGATTTTGCTGCCATATATCCGCTGGCAGCTCTGAAAAATTTTGGACTATCCGCAATTGAGGGCTTTACAGCAGGTGGCCTGTTGATGGGGCAACAAATTGGTGCTATTGGAACTACTTTCGGTCTTGGAATTATTGTCGGGGGTATTTATTTGATTATTCGGGGTATTATCCGATGGGAAATTACCGTTTCTTTTATCATCGGAATTGTAGTGACAGCACTGATTTTTAAGATTGCTAATCCCGATAATTACGCAGGTCCCATGTTTCATCTGTTAACAGGATATACACTGATTGGAGCGTTCTTTCTTGCTCCTGAGGATGCGTCATCTCCTGTAAATTTTATTCCCATGCTTATTTACGGATTTGTGGGTGGTTTCATGACTGTCCTTATCAGAAATATCGGAGCTTATGTGGATGGTGTTTTATACGCAATATTAATCATCAATCTTGTTAATCCATTGCTGGACAACATCAGGCCCAAAGCCATTGGAAAGGTAGAATGATATGCGTGAAATGATTAAAATGGTTGTAGTGTTGACAGCACTAGCTGCCTTTTCCGGCGGTCTTTTAGCTGCCATTCGAAACGGAACCCAGGAACAAATTGAGATTCAGCAGCTTCAGTTCGTTAAAGGTCCTGCGATAACACAGATTATGAGAGGTGCATCCAATGATCCGATCAAAGATCGGTTTAAGCTTGAGTTCGATGAAACTGAAAAAAGCTGTTTTGTCGGCAAATTCCAGGGAGAGCCTCAGGCAGTTGCGTTGGAAACTTATGGAAAAGGTTACGGCGGTGATGTTGGCGTAATGGTAGGTATTAATGTGAAAAAGAATTCGTTTCAAGGGGTATGGGTGACGACTCACGGTGAAACTCCTGGGATGGGAGCCAAGGCCAAAGAAGACCCTGCCTTTGTGTCGCAGTTTAAAGGTCTTTCTCTTGATCAGGCTCCGTTCAAAGTGACTCAGGATGGTGGACAGATTAATGCCATTGGCGGTGCAACGATCACATCCCGTGCCATTTCAAAGGCTGCTTCGGAAGCTGTGAGCATTTACAAGGATCATGAATCCAAAATAAAAGAACAGATGAAGCAATTTTAAACAGCTTTTTTCTATTCATTTCAGGGAGTAAAACATGGCTAAAACACTGGCTCAGGAATTTACGAAAGGTTTATGGGACGAGATACCCCCGTTTAGACTGGTTCTTGGACTATGCCCAGTACTGGCGGTCACCAAAACAGTTGAAAATGGTTTGGGCATGGGTATGGCAACGACATTTGTTTTGTTATGTTCCAATATTCTCGTGTCCCTTTTAAGAAATGTGATTCCGTCAAAAGTTCGAATTGCCTGCTTTATCATCATTATCGCCACATTTGTGACGGTCGTTGAGTTGTTGATGCAGGCCTACGCATACCCCCTGTTTCTTAAGCTGGGTATATTCATTCCTCTTATTGTTGTTAACTGTATTGTTCTGGGTCGAAGCGAAGCCTTTGCATCCAAAAATAAGATTGTATATTCTGCTGCTGATGGCTTGGGCATCGGAATCGGCTTTACGCTTTCATTGGCTGCTTTGGGTGGTGTTCGAGAGCTTTTGGGTAGTGGATGCTTGCTGGGAAAAGATATTATGGGCCCCTCCTTTGAACCGTTCACCTTCATGATCGAAGCGCCTGGAGCATTTGTGGCTCTTGGGTTAATGCTTTGCGTGATGAACTTTATAGGAAAGAAATAAATAGGAGTTAAAAAATGGGCGACCTGATAGTTCTTGGAATCAGTTGTATTTTTGTCAACAATATTCTATTAGCGCAATACTTGGGGAACTGCCCCTTTATGGGCACCTCAAAAAAGATGGAAACAGCGGTCGGGATGGCATTTGCCGTTGTTTTTGTGTTGGTAATGGCAGGGCTGATCACTTGGGTAGTTAATACTTACGTTTTAGTTAAATATGGGCTGGGATTTTTAAGAACCATCGCCTTTATTCTTGTTATTGCATCGTTAGTTCAATTTGTGGAGATGTTTCTTAAAAAGAGCATTCCTGCGTTATATGCAGGACTTGGTATATTTTTGCCGCTGATTACGACAAACTGTGCTGTTATGGGTGTCTGTCTGATCAATGTCAACGAGGAATATACGTTTATTGAGACAGCCGTGTCTTCACTGACGTATGCCATTGGCTTTGGGTTAGCATTAATTCTGTTTGCCGGGGTCAGGGAAAAAATACTTCTTGGAAGAGTTCCCAAGCCGCTACAGGATACCTCTATCGGTTTGGTGACGGCAGGTTTAATTTCCCTAGCTTTTTTTGCATTCAAGGGTATGGTTTAAGAACCAATTAGGGTTGCCGGCTTTCCCCATTCAATGGGTTATGATGTGGATGAAAATGGCCATCCAAGGAGGTTACTGTGTTAGAAGCAATTTTATTTATGTTGGGCCTGGGGGTATCCTGCGGATCAGTATTGAGCATAGCCTCCAAGGTATTTTATGTGTATGAAGACCCAAGAATTGCTGAGGTTGAAAGCTATCTGGCGGGAGCGAACTGTGGGGGATGTGGTTATGCCGGTTGTTCTGCAGCCGCTGTAGCGGTTGTAAAAGGTGAGGCGCCGCCGAATGTATGTATTGTAGCGGGTGCCGATGCTGCCGCTAATATTGCAGCAGTGATGGGGGTTGAAGTCGGTACTGCGGAGCCGCTAACATCTCGGAATACATGTAGGGGCGGTGACAGAGCGGATGATAAGTTCTATTATATGGGGATTAACAGTTGCAGAGCACTATCTGCTTTTTATGAAGGAAAACGAATATGTTCAATTGGATGCCTTGGATTGGGGGACTGTATCCGGGCTTGTGCATTTGATGCTCTCAAAATGAGCGACCAGGGATATCCGGTGGTTGACGAGGAAAAATGTGTGGGCTGCGGTGCTTGCCTGAAGGTTTGTCCCAAAAATATTCTTGAGATAAAAACCATGTCAGAGCGATTATTAAAATTAAACGAAGCAGACGATGCTCTGGCACCTTGTCAACAGACCTGTCCGGCTGAAATCGATATTCCCAAATACATCAGACAAATTCGTGATGGAAATTATGAAGGTGCCGTCAATACGATCAGAGAAAGAAATCCTCTGCTTCTCTCCTGCGGTCGGGTATGTCCTCATCCGTGTGAAAATTATTGCCGACGGGGGATTGAGGATGAACCGGTTTCCATTAACCAATTAAAAAGATTTGTGGCTGATTATGAAATGAATTCGGGTAAGCGGTTGCCCATATCGTGCGCTCCGGATACCGGTAAAAAAGTCGCTGTGATTGGCGGCGGCCCTGCAGGGTTAAGTTGTGCTTATTTTTTACGCCGTGTGGGACATGCCGTTACTATATTTGATGACAACCCGAAGTTAGGGGGAATGATTCGGTATGGCATCCCCGAATACCGACTTCCCAAAAAAGTACTGGAATGGGAAATTGATGGGATTTTAAAAACGGGTATCGTCGCTAAAACTAACTTCAAGTTGGGTGTTGACTTTACAATTGGGTCGTTGATTTCATCTGGATTTGATGCTGTTTTTCTTGGTATTGGCGCATGGAAAGATTATACGCTGCGCGTGGAAGGAGAAAATCTGGAAGGGTGTTATACTGGGATTAATTTTTTGACCCGTTTTGCGAAATGGCAACAGGGTGATAGTGATGATGAGATGCCAATTGGAAACCGATGTGTGGTTATCGGAGGGGGAAATACCGCCATTGACTGTGTAAGAACGTTAATTCGATTGGGTGCACAAGAGGTCAATCTTGTTTATAGAAGAACCCGGGCTGAAATGCCGGCCAATGAGGTAGAAATTGTCGCTGCTGAACACGAAGGCGTCAAATTTACGTTTTTGGCTGCACCGACAAAGGTTGTTGGTGATGAAAACGGTCATTGCAAACAGTTGGAATATCTGAAAATGGAACTTGGAGAGCCGGATGCATCCGGACGCCGCCGCCCGGTACCTATCGAAGGATCTGAAACATTGTTGGATTGTGATATGCTCATTACTGCTATTGGGCAAGGACCGGAAATTTCGTTTAAAGAAAACGATACCGAGCGAATTAAAAATTTAGGGATCACCCGATGGAACACCATCGATCAGGTAAACCCTATTACCCTACAGACCAATATACCTTATATTTTTACCGCTGGCGATTCGGCAACCGGTGCTTCCTTGGTGGTTGAGGCAATTGGCGGTGGTAGAAGAGCTGCACGTTCTATTCATCAATATCTCAGCGGTGAGGAAGTGAAAGCCCCTGAAAAGGCTTTGTTTAAAAAGCATATAAAAGAATCTATTTTTGAATCTGTTCCCGGAATTGTGCAGGAAAAGCGGGCTGAAATGCCGGAACTTCCGGTTCAGGAGCGGATAACCTGTTTCGATGAAACTGATCTTGTTCTGGAAGAAAAAGAAGCCCTGAGAGAATCAATGCGTTGTTTGCAGTGTTGCCGCTTATGCTATAACAAAGATGATAAAGCCGCTTAACCATTAAATTTTTATATTTTAATGTTCGAAGCCCGAGAACGAAAATTATCCTTTTCGTTCAGGCACTATTTTAGGAAATTAAGGCTTTGAAATAACGTTTTTCAACGGGATTCAAAGCCTTTTTTTATAGTAAACATTGAAAAGGAACAAGGATGATTTTTCGGACATTACCGTTTCCGCCTCATTTTAGTCCTGATCGTGTCGGTAGCGTATGGAGAGTACCCTATCAGACACTGGCAGACGATGCTGAAAAGTGGGCTAAAGACTATAGCATACCACCGGTTTCTGAAGACAAGTATAAAATTTGTCTGTTGTTGGTGGA
Organism: Desulfobacterales bacterium; assembly: GCA_018399715.1. Taxonomy (GTDB): domain Bacteria; phylum Desulfobacterota; class Desulfobacteria; order Desulfobacterales; family SKZT01; genus M55B149. The sequence continues at coordinate 14,862 of JAGYNR010000037.1, forward strand.
TGTGCAAAATACCTTTTGTATCCCCGATTTTGAATTGTATGTGGCCGGAAGGTCCGGAACAGGAGCGGTCGATGACAACCGGCGGTTGTGTGAATTTATATACCAAAACTTAGGAATCATTTCCGAAACTTGTGCTACAATGGATACCCATCAGGCGGCGCAGATATTTCACAGCTTATTCTTTATAAATAATAAACAAGAACATCCCGCTCCTTTTACGGTTGTTACGGTAAAAGACATCGAAACGGGTAAATGGAAATTTAATCACAAGCTTGGACCCAGTATAGGGATCACCGCTGAATATGCACAAAAATTTCTCAAACACTATACGGAAAAACTCAAAGAAAGTGGTAAATATGATTTAACTGTTTGGCCGTATCACGCTATGCTCGGAGGAATCGGACATGCCCTAGTGTCATCGGTTGAAGAAGCACTTTTTTTTCATGGTATTGCCCGATGCAGCTTAACTGATTTTCAAATTAAAGGAAATAATTCCCTAACAGAAAACTATTCTGTCATCAGTCCCGAAATTCAGCAAGGCCCTGAGGGAAAAAAAATAGGAAGAAAAAATGTTGATCTTGTTCAAAAGTTGGTTGATTTTGATGCCGTTATTATCGCTGGTCAGGCTAAAAGTCACTGTGTTGCATGGACCCTGCAGGATCTGATATCAGAAATTCGTCACAAAGATGAAACCCTGGCAGAAAAAATTTATCTTATAGAAGACTGTTGTTCTCCGGTGGTAATTCCGGGAGTTGTTGATTATACGCAAAAAGCTGATGATTATTTTATACAATTTGCCCAAGCCGGTGTGAACATTGTCCAATCCACAGAACCGATAAAAAACTGGCCGGGAATCTTTCGCTTATTATGACCTGAGCCATGAAAAAACTGATAATATCAGGAAAGTTTATGATGCGTAAAAGACCGGGTCCCATCGGCGTATGGCGCAACAATTTGTCCTGAACCTTTTAATATCCATTTGTAAATGACAAGTCCTTCCAGTCCGACAGGTCCCCGGGCATGAATTTTTCCGGTGCTGATACCTACCTCGGCGCCTAAGCCATATCGAAATCCATCACTAAATCTAGTAGAGCAATTCCAGAGAACATTGCCGGAATCTACCAGGCTCATAAATTTGTTAGCTGTGTCAGGGTTTTGGGTAACGATAGCATCTGTATGACCGGAACCATACAAGTTTATATGGTCAATTGCTTCCTCCACAGTTGCGACTACTTTTACAGATAAAATCAAATCAAGATATTCGGTTTTCCAGTCTTTCTCAGTGGCCGGAGCAATATCAATGATCGATGTTGTCCGGGGGCATCCCAGGAGCTTGACGCCCAAATGTATCATTTTTTCCTTGAGTGACGGTAAAAACTCTTGCGCTACAGCTTCGTGGACCAAAAGGGTTTCCAGAGCATTGCAGACGGCTACATATTGACATTTGGAATCGATGACAATATTTAATGCCATCTTTTGATCAACATCAGAATCTACGAAAACATGACAAATACCGTCAGCATGGCCCATAACCGGAATATTGGAATGATCCATGATATATTTGACAAAGGCGTTCGAACCGCGGGGAATCAGCAGGTCGATATATTCATCCATCTTGAGCATATCATTGACATCTTCTCGGGTTTCCAACAAATGGAGCCAACTGTTTGGAATACCAACAGCTTCGGTGGCCTCAGCGATTATATCGGCAAGCACCCGATTAGTATTCGCCGCCTCGCTTCCGCCTTTTAAAAGCACAGCATTACCACTTTTAAGACATAATGTTGATATTTGTACCAACGCATCCGGACGGGATTCAAAAATAACACCGATGACTCCGATCGGACAGCTAATTTGATAAAGGTTCAGTTCTTTGTCTAACTCTCTGGCGGTCAGTGTAACACCTACCGGGTCCGGCAGGTTAATCAGGCTGTATATTCCGTCTATAGTATCACTGATTTTTTTGGCATCGAATTTAAGCCGTTTAATAAGTGGCGTAGGAATATTCATTTCGCCGCTGTTGACCAAATCCTTTTCGTTTGCCTCCAGTATCTTTTTTTTATCAGTTGCCAGTTTTTCCGCAATCGCTTTTAAAGCTTGATTTTTAATAGTCGCTTCGACAGCCGCCAATTTTATAGCTGCCGTTTTAGCATTTTTGGCTGAAGTTAAAATATCCATAAATTGTTGGTTTCTCCTTATATCATCATGTCATGAAATTTAAATGACAAAACACATCAATGCTATTGAGCCATACACAAACCGCATAGTTTCTGTCAACTGCTTATTTTAATGATTGTATCATAATGAGAATTGCTGTTTTAAACAAATTTTTCTAGCTTGAAATAAAAAAAAGGTGTACTATTATTGAAATAAAAAGGTAAAATATTTATACGATTAAAAGATCTTCACTGATAATGAAAAGCCTCAAAGAGAACTAAAAAATAAGTTTTGGGGATTGTTTAGATGGCCTTAAGATATCAATATATAAAATGATTCAGATTTTTGTTGCCTGTGAAATTTTACCGAAAGCTAAAGTTTCAAATCATTAAAAGGTTCGCATTAACCCAAAAACCAGGAGGTAAAAGATGAAGAAAAAAATGTGGAGCGTTTTTGTATTAATGGCTTGCGCTGTTTTTATGTTTAGTTGTGCGGCCAAACAAAGCCCGTTGGTATTTCAGCCCAAGAGTCTTCCTGATGCCAGTTTTGAGCCAAAGGTTGACAATTTTCTGGTGATTCTGGATTCATCTTATTCGATGAAACGACCCTACAAGAATCAAAAAAAATTATCTATTGCAAAAGCATTTGTCAGTAGCATGAATCAGACATTGCCCGAATTGGACTTTAACGCTGGTTTGCGTTCTTTCGGTGATTATTGTAAGGAAGCCGATGCAACAACAACGATGCTGTACGGAATGAGTCGTTACACGACAGCCGGATTGGCATCCGGTTTGGATCAGGTTCAATGTGCCGGTGGTAACAGTCCTCTTGCTTGTGCAATTGATGCAGCAAAAGAAGACCTTAAAAATGTACACGGCAAAACCGCTCTTATCATTGTCGCTGATGGTATAAGGCCCATGAAGAATCCTGTTGAAGCCGCAAATCGTTTGGTTGACCAACTAGGAAATCGAGTTTGTATTTATTCTGTTCAAGTGGGAGATGATCCTGATGGCAAGAAACTACTTGAACAGGTATCCGCCGTGTCTGGTTGTGGTTTTTTTAGGACAGCCGACAGTTTGACATCGCCGGAAAGCATGGCGGATTTTGTCAAAGCTGTATTTTTGGCGGAAGCGCCAAAAAGGGTTGTAACCCCCACAGATAGCGATGGTGATGGAGTCGTTGATTCAATTGACCGGTGTCCAAATACCCCGCGCGGCGTAGAAGTTGATAGGTATGGATGCCCGTTGGATACAGACATGGATGGTGTTCCCAATTACAAGGATAAGTGTCCGAATACGCCGCGAGGTGCCAAAGTTGATAGCCGGGGATGCTGGATGATCGGTATGATTCATTTTGATCTTGATAAGGCCGCCATTCGCTCGGAGGCAGTGCCTGTATTAAATAATATTGTCGAGGTAATGAAGAAAAATTCGGTGCTTCAATTAAAAGTTGCCGGTCATACCTGTAATATCGGTTCAGAAATATACAATGATAAACTTTCTGATGAGCGGGCAAATGCCGCCAAGACATATTTGGTCAATCACGGCGTAGATGAAAATCGTATCATCACCGAAGGTTATGGTTATGAATCGCCCATCATGTCCAATGATACTGAAAAAGGACGTGAAATGAACCGACGAGTCGAGTTTACACCCGTAAAATAAAACAAGCTTAGATGTGTACAAAACCAAAAATTAATAAGGGGGAAAATATTTGTATGTTTTCTCCCTTATTTCAATTCATTCATTTATTTTTTTATACCAAAACAAAAGAGATTAACCAATGAATCGGGTAATCAAATGCTTACTGATCGTTTTTGCCGTTTTTTTGACAGTGATGGTTGCAGTTCTGTTCGTAGTACCGGCATTTATTGATATCAACGATTATAAACCCAGACTTCAGGAAGAGTTAACGAAGATCACAGGTAGAAAGGTTGTTCTTGGAGGAGATGTAGACCTTTCTCTTTTTCCATGGGCAGGTGTATCTGTTTCTGATGTAACATTGGGAAATCCCTCAGGCTTTGATGAAAAAAAATTTGTCAGTATCAAATCTTTCGAAGCCCAGATAAAATTACTTCCGTTGTTGTCCAAAGATATCCAGATAAAGCGTTTTATTTTAAAAGAACCGCACATTGTTCTTGTCAAAAATGCTGCCGGAAACGTTAACTGGGAAATATCCCCTGAATCTTCTAAGCCGGATCAACAAAAGCCGAAGCAAGAAGATAAGGCCGATGGGCTTTTCCCGGCTGATTTAACGGTGAATGAATTTGCGATTACGGATGGTTCTGTCATTTATATAAACGAAACAGACAGAAACCGTACAGAGATAAACGATATTAATTTTATTATTCATAAAATTTCCCTGGATGAACCGGTTTCTATTGAATTTGACGCTATGGTTACAAAAATCCCGATATCTGTTGATGGAGATATCGGACCGATAGGAAAGCAAATCGGGGAAAATGATATTTTTTTTGATCTTGATTTAAGTGTTTCAAAGCAATTAACGGCAAACATCACGGGTAAACTGAAAAGTCCGATAAAAAAACCAGGTGTAGATTTAAACCTCCAAATAAATCCTTTTTCATTTCGGGACCTATCTCATACCATTGGTATGAAAGATATGATTAAAACAAGTGATCCTACCGCTCTGAACAAT
>JAGYNR010000038.1 GCA_018399715.1 Desulfobacterales bacterium
GTGCCAGTACTCCCAGAGAAGTATAACAGGGTGATCCGACACCAAATGTGTTGGGTGAGCCATATGGAAAAAGAATGCTGGATGCCAGGTAAATTTCCGCTTCTTTTAATTTAAATGCATCCTTAAAAGCTCTTTCATATGATCCTGTACCGGCATAAAATGCAGCTGCCTGGGGTCCATATGCGTCTTTGATATCCATCAGTTTTTCGGCGATAATATCGTAGGCCTCTTTCCAGGTGATCTTTTCAAACTCATATGTTCCCTTTGCTCCTGTTCTTTTTAAAGGATGCGTTAAGCGTTTTTCAGAATAAATAATGTCCTCAACGCTGTCTGCTATGGGGCAAAGGACTTTGCCAAGGGGGGCACCCGGATCGGGTTCTAATTTTATAATCCGGTTATGTTCATCGAAATGTGCGATTACCCCGCATCCGGGACTGTGAAAACAAAGGCCGCAGATTCCGTATTTTTTTTTCAAAACAAATTCTCCTTAACGGATAACGTGATTATGGCCGTTGGCCGATCAGGTACTGAGAGGTAATGTGTTCCCATAAATTTTGTGTTTTGCGAATTTTCCATAAGACATCACCACTGTCCGATATCGTCAAGGGGGGATCGAACACGCCATACTTCCCTGAAAAAAGTTGTCGAATCGTATCGATGCCGCGCGGATTATAATGTCTGTTGCCATTGCCGCCTAACCACCGTTCGGGTGGCGCCACGCCGGGATCCCAGGAAAATGGATCGGAGAAAAGAAAAGCAGATGCCTGCCAGCGCAGAACGCGGTTGACTTCTTCCAGGTGTTTTAAAGGGTGGGGGACTTTATCAATAAGATTGATGGCTGTAACTGTGGCAAACGTTTGCGGTCGAAAGGGCAGTGCAAGGGCGTCAGCAACGATGAAATCCACCGTTTCAAAATTCCAGCTTTCATCAAAGCAATAGTTGCGGGGTTCGGTGAGAAAGCCTTCTGTAATCAGATTAAACGCTAACTGCTTGCGGTTGAGAATCTCTCTTGCTTTACGAATAAAAGAAATGGAAGTATCCAAACCAATAACATGGTCATGTTTTTGACCCAGTTCAAAAGACAATCGACCCACCGCACATCCTACATCCAGGGCGTCACCGCCGGAAGATGGCAGATGGCTTGACCATACCCGATAAGCATCGGTTGCATGGTTCTCATTGAGTAGATCACCAAAATGACTCCACAAGTAGGCGGAGAGAACTTCAGGAGCATTATAACTGTTTTTAGGGTCGAGGATAACGCGGGTTTTGTGCGGTAATACCACTGCAACGCCTTTTTGAATCGGATATTGACTGCCACAGTTTGGGCAGTTCAGGTCACCTTCAATGATATCACCGGACCTTTCGTTCCGGATGGTCAGTGTCAGCGGTACTGCTGTCATCAAACATTTAGGACAAATCAATGTATCCGCTACCCATTGCTTCATTTTGTCTCACACCTCTTGTAATTTTATTGTTTTAGTTTTATTTTCAAAAGACCTTCTTCAACTATAATATCCTCAACACCCTCAGAGAACGTTTTCCAGAAACCCTTTTCGGCACCAAATTTTTCTACCAAATCTAAATTTTTAATTCCTCCCAGCCACGCATTTGGAATGGGTATCCCCATAATTGTAATACCTTTAAATATGACAACGGGTTTTCCATTTTTAAAGGCAAGACTTACCCCGGATCTAAGACGCAGTGTTTTGCCTCCAAGTACAGGAAAATCTTGATCAATGGGCAAAATTAATTTCGCACTGATCAGATCCTCCGACAAATCAATAGCTAATTTTCTGGCCAAATCCGTATTATTGGCTAACAGCCCGTTAAGTTCTCTTTCGGTGAATCCGATTTCTCTTTTAAAATCATTTTCATTATAAGGTTCGGCTTCGATAACCTTATTTGCAGGGTCCGTCGTTACATCCAGGCTTTCTGATTGGGATAAATTCTTCAATTGATGATGCTTATTTGAATCGACAATGCCTGTTGCATCAAATTTTTCTAATTTTGCTGCTAACACCTTTTTTTCGGCGAAATTCAGTGTTACCGGCTTGAACTCTGATGGGAAAAAATAGGTTTTAAGAACAAAAACAGTGACTCCGGCAGTGATAACAACAGTAAAAATAATGAATCCAAATACTTGCAAGCAACCGAATCGTTTTTTGGCTATGGTTGAATTGTTAACGCTATTTCCCATTACCGTTAAATTTTCTGGTATCCTCTATTGTTTACTTAAATTTGAAGCTTGTTCCTATGTTCATTTTTTTAATAAATGAAGATAACCTTCAAAAAAATTGTATTTAATTTTACTTTGTCAATTTATCGTTTTACAATTCCTTTAAATCATATTGTAAAATAACGCTTCCAAAATTTTTAACCCTCAGTTTAGGTTCCAATATCAGAAAATGTAAAAGCGGAGACACCCGTCATTGCGTAAACTGACAACGTATAATTAAAATATAGATGCCTGAAGCATATGTCAATAATGCTTCGTAACCGGTATGATGATTACATATACCTCACAAAAAAATCCCCTGAACGCAGTGTTCAGGGGATTTTGAATTTAAATTATGAAAGGCAGAAGATAATTATATCATTACCAGGGATACAGGCTCAGACGGACTGATCCAAAATTTATGATTTGGGCGTCAGGGTTTCCTTTTTACCGGCACGGTCAAGGGCGAGATTGAAATCCGAGCCGTTGTCTTGCCATATCTGACGAATTTTCCAGGTCTGAGTTTCACCGTTGCCATTTTGGACTTTCAATTGAACCTGAAAACTATCCGGGTAAATGGTTTCGATCTCGGCAGGGTAGGATTGATTGCCGATAACAATGGTCTTGTTTTCTCCAGTCAGATTAATATGAACTTCTTCAGCAGGTCCTCCTCCATTTTTCTTTTCCCAGGCGCCGCTAACATCGCTAAGCAAGTTATCCTTACCGGCGCATCCGGAAAAACCAAATCCTAAAATCAAAATAACAACGCAAAACCACACAGCAGAAAAAAAATGGTTTTTCATCGTTTCTCCAGCTCTCCTTTTTAAGTTTAGGGTTTATGTTAACATCAGCTATAATTATGACACACTTTAATCAAAACTAATAATTGAATACATAATGATTGTTTAATGATAAAACAAAAAATGAATTTAAGTCACTTTTTTAAACATGTTTATTCGATAATGATATAATTGTCAACAGTTTTTTCACAGTTTAGAGTCGTGACAAAAAATCGTCACGCTATCTTTGCTTTGGGAAAGTTGGGTTGGAATTTATATAATCTATCTTATATTAGGGTATTCACATTTCAGTTCTTCATGAATCATCAGTATAATTTGTGGAACATTTATGATACATGAAATACAAAATCTTTAAATCTACCTGCAAACCTTTGCTTTTTCTGATTTGTATTGCAGCCGCAGTTCTGGTCGGTATAGCGAGGTTGTCAACCGGCCCCGAATATGCCTTATCCCTTTTTTATCTGTTTCCCATCATCATCACTAGTTGGTATGTGGGAAAATGGGCAGGTTTAATTCTGTGTGGTATCTGTGATGCATCCTGGCTGGTTGCAGACCTCTATATGATCGACCAGTTTTCATCATCCTTTGTTCCGTTTATCAATGAAACTTTTCGGTTGATTGTTTTTGTTGTCATTGGTCTTCTCATTGCCGAACTTAAAAAAGCCTTGGAAAATCAAAAAAATCTGGCAAGAATTGATCCCTTGACAAGGGTTGCTAACCGGCGGGCTTTTTTCGAAATTGCGGATTTGGAGCTGAAAAGGGCCCGCAGGTTTTGTCATCCGATTTCAGTTATTTATATCGATTTGGATAACTTCAAGAGCGTCAATGACCGCATGGGACATGATACGGGAGATCAATTATTGTGTGAGGTTGCAGCGTGTATCAAAGAAAATCTCAGAAGTACAGATATATTGGCCCGTTTCGGGGGAGATGAGTTTTGTGTAATGCTGGCGGAGACCTCGGGAAGCGGCGCCTATCGGGTAGCCTCCAAAATGAATAAAATTCTGTTACAGCTCATGGCCCGGCGCGGATGGCCAGTGACATTTAGTATTGGTGTCGCTACCTTTGAGACACTGCCGGACGCCATGGAAGAAATAGTGCAACTGGCCGACAAACTTATGTACAAGGCCAAGAAAAAAAAGAAGGATAAGATCTTTCAGGAAATCGTATCGGAACCAAAATTCTCCGAATCTCTTTAACAGGATGTAAAAAATTTTGACAAACATCTTTCCCAAAGCTTTAGATTTACCATACCTATCTGTTTAAAACCACCTGTATTTATTTTAAATCCTGATATTTTTTCATATTTGTTTTTTGGCATATCCTTTGCTCTTTTAAGAGAGAAAAGGTGGTTCGTCCGGTAGTTCTTGAACAATTCAATTAAAATTTACATCATACAGGAGACGAAAAATGCCACGATCAGGGAAAATACTGCTGGCACTTGATGGTTCCGAAGGGGCGTTGATGACAGTGAAATATGCAGCCGCCATGGCGCCGTTTCATCAGATGAAAGCGGTTTTATTCAATAAGGAATAAGATTTGAATAATGAATATACAATTCTTATCGCTGATCGCAACCGTCATGTCTGCGAGTTTTTAAAGCGGGAGTTTGAAGCCGAAGGCTTTCAGGTTCGGCTTTCAGAGAGCGGTAGCGATGTTTTAAAGATTGTATTCCATTATCAATCTCCGGATTTTATTATCATAGACCCGGACCTCCCGGATACCGAGAGTAATGTACTGTTAAAAAGGTTGGGAGATCGCATTCCGGAACTTCCGGTGATTATCCATGCGTTTTCTTTCGAGGAAATCGACTATTCCCGGTTTCTAAAAAAATGTAGTTTTGTAGAAAAATCGGGGCAAAGTGTTGAAAGTCTGAAACGCAAAATTTTTGAATTATTGAAAGAAAATAAAAAAACCAAAATGGATTCTTCTGCTGACTCTGAGCAGGGTGGGGTATCTCTATGACGAGAGAAAACGATCGAAGCAATTAATATGACCAAGAATTTGTCTACTCTTTGAATAGATTCAACCATATAATAAGGAGTTTGTATGTCTGCGAAGGTTTTTAAATCAAGAGGATTTATGCTGGCTATCGCTGTTTTGCTGGGGATTGTCATCATGTTACTGCCGCGGCCGGAAGGAACCCGGTTTAAAATTACCGGTGATGACGGTCAAAAGCTGTTCGAAAGTATTTCTGAATATTTTTCCCCGGTTTCCGGACAGTTTCCCAATGCAAAGGAATATATGGTGACGCCTAAAGATACATCGGCTCCCAGGACTCCTGGCGTGTTTCTGATGGCCAGGGCCAAGCAACTGAACAACGGTGTAGAAGTCGACTATGTCGATGGTCTTTCGCCACGGGCCAAGCGTTTTTTGGCGGTGTTAGGGGTCTTGGTTTTCCTTTTTATTGCTGAACCGATACCGCTGGAAATTACCGCCATATTAATCGGAGTATTTTTGGTCCTGATGCAAATCGCCGGGGTCAAAGATGCCTGGGCACCCTACATGCATCCGGTGGTAGTATTTATTATGTGCTGCCTGATTTTTGCCATTTCTTTGGATAAAGCCGGATTGACCAAACGGCTCGGATATTTTATTGTCAAAAAAGCGGGAAGCAGCGTGGTAAGATTTACGTTTATTATTTCCGTGGGACTTGGGTTAGCATCGGGGTTTATGCACGATGCAGCCGCCTGCGCCATTGGAATCGTCACCATGCTTCCCCTGATGAAAGCCTCCGGAATCGAGCCGCATTCCAATACTGCCAAGTTTATGATGCTTTCGCTTCCATTTGCCTGCTCTTGCGGGGGAATGGGTAGCCTGGTGGGCGGCGGACGCTGTATGGTGGCGGCAGCATTTTTAAAAGAGTTTACCGGGCTTGAAATCACATTTTTTGACTGGATTAAATACTGCATGCCGGCAGCATTACTGACAACACCGGTGGCAGTAGGGATCGTTTATCTGGTGTTTCGGCCCAATCCAAAATACAAGCTTCCGGAGTTTGATGAATCCATTGGTGGGTGGACTGCAGCCGAAATCAAGACGTTAATCATTATAGGGTTGACATTCATCCTGTGGTTGACCAAGGGCATTCATGGCATTCACTATTCCATTACCGGAATGCTGGGGGTAGCGGCGCTGGTGTTGTTCAAAATTCTCAAATGGGAGGACATTCAGGAAAACATGGAGTGGGGAACGGCACTGTTTATTTTCGGCGGTGGTATTTCCCTGGGGCTTGCCATGGGATATTCCGGTGCTGCGGGATATTTTGCAAATGTGTTTTTTCCTTATGTTCAAGGTGGGGGATGGCTTCTTTTGTTTGTCGGCGTAGGGATATTCGGAGCGCTGGTGACCAATGCGATGGCCAATGTTGCAGCAGCCGCTCTGATTTTGCCGATTGTGATTCCCATGGCTCAACTGGAAGGTGTGGATCCTACCGTCTTGGCACTTTGTTTGGGAACAGCGACCTCTTTTGCCATGCTGTTGGTTATCGGGTGTCCGCCGAATGCCATTTCATACAGTTTCCGTTACTTTAAGTCTTCGGATCTCACCAAGGTGGGTGCGGTGTGTACCCCTATTTTGCTGGGGATTCTGATTTTAGTCGCTGCTGTCTGGTGGAATATTTTAGGATTGGTATAGATATGGATGAAATAAGGCTGTTGCTGGTTGATGATGAAATCAGCTTTTTGAATCCGATCGCAAAACGGCTGAAAAAAAGAGGATATATAGCAGAGCTGGCGACCAGCGGAGAAGAGGCCTTGTCCGCTCTTGAAAAAAGGGCGGCGGATGTGGTGGTTCTGGATGTGAAAATGCCGGGAATGAATGGTATCGAAACACTTCAGCAAATCAAATCGAAGTATCCGGATACAGAAGTTATTCTGCTGACCGGCCAGGCCTCCACGCAAGATGGTGTCGAGGGGATAAAGTCAGGTGCCTTTGACTACCTGACCAAACCGATTGAGTTAGAACATCTGATTGGCAAGATCCGGCAGGCATATGATAAAATTCTCCATAAAGAGGAAAAGCGCAAAGAAGCCGAGTTCAGATCACGCCTGGAACAGCAGATGATCGCCACCGAACGGCTGGCCTCCCTGGGAACTCTTGCTACCGGAGTGGCACATGAAATCAACAATCCGTTGGCGATTATCAAAGAATCCGCGGGCTATATGGCCTTGCTGTTAACAAAGAAAGAAATGGCGGATTTTAGTCATCGGAAACAGTTTGAACTGGCCATCGGAAAAATTGAAACTGCCATCGAAAGAGCCAGGCGAATTACCCATAAGCTGCTGGGGTTTGTAAAAAAAAATGAATCAGTTTTTTCGGAGGTAAACCTTCGGGAACTGATCGATGAGACGGTTCAGTTAGTTTATCGTGAAGCAGCCAACAAGGATATTGAAATTGTACACAACACCGGTGATCAACCATTTGTTATCCGAAGTGATCCCTATCAGCTACGGCAGGTACTGATCAATCTGTTGACCAATGCTATTCATGCGACGGGATCTATGGGGAATATCACTTTAAGCCTGGAAGCGGCCAATGGTATGGTTGTTTTGACCGTAAAGGACACCGGGGTCGGAATTCCCAGGGAGAACCTGGAAAAAATCTTCGAACCTTTTTTCAGCACCAAAAGTCCCGGGCAGGGAACCGGCCTGGGACTTTTTGTTACCCATAATATTATTAAAAAACTCGGCGGGACTATCGATGTAGAAAGTACTGTCGGCAAGGGCACCACATTTAAAATCAGGCTGCCTGAATATTATGAAATGAAACCGGGTATAAGTGAAACTGATCAGGAAAACTGGTTTGCAAAATTAAAAATGAATTTGTAATAAGGAGAATTTGCGTCATGATAAAAATACCCATCCGAGTAATGATTGTTGATGATGAGGAAGATTTTGTAGAGATGCTTTCGTTGCGACTTGAAGAGGTCGGCGAACGGATGACGAAGGCCTATAACGGTATGCAGTGCCTGAATCTTTTGGAGGAAAAAGATCACGACGTGGTCATTCTGGATATAAAAATGCCCGGGATGGATGGAATTGAAACCTTACGGGAAATAAAAAAACGATTTCCTTTGGTAGAAGTCATTATGCTGACTGGTCACGGAACTACTGAAACCGCCGTTGAAGGAATGAAACTGGGCGCGTATGACTATTTGATGAAGCCCGCCGACTTCGAAGAGCTCCAGGAGAAGCTCCATGGAGCACGGCAGAAAAAAGAAGAACAGGAAGAGCGGATCCGAAAAGCTGAAGCCCGTTTGTTGCTGAGAAAAAGCGGAGATATTTAGAGTCTATCCCAAAATCTTTGGTTTTCGGATAGACTCTAAGGTCTATTTCTTTTTTACCGACGTCTCCAGGGTAAACCCGAATTTGTCAATCTTGGAATGCAGGGTTGGCCTGGAGATTCCCAAAAGAATGGCTGCTTTAGAGCGATTGCCTCCGGACAGGTTCAACGCTTCCCGGATCAAAATAGCAGAAAAATGCTCAATGCAATGGTCAAATTTATTTTCAATCGTTGTTGATACCAACATATGCCTGGCCCATTGCCGAAGTGATTTGTCGTAATCGGTTTCAGCACAGGAATCTGTTGAACTGGGCTGAGGTTTTTTGTCAATACTTTGTTGTATATCTTCGACCGAAAGCGGCCCACCCCTGTTGAAAATAAGAGACCGGTGGAGGGTGTTGGAAAGTTCCCTGACATTTCCGGGCCACTGATGGCCTTTCAGAAAAGCTATGGCTTCTTCTGTAATGCCGTGATTTGTCATACCGGCTTCAGATGCATACCGGGTCAGAAAATATTCGGTCAGAAACGGAATATCTTCCACCCGTTCCCGTAGCGGCGGCAACCAGATGGTAACCACCTTGAGACGGTAATACAAATCTTCCCGGAAACATCCCTGGTCGATGGCATCTTCAAGGTTTCGGTTGGTTGCCGCAATAATCCGAACATCGACCGGAATCGAAGTTCGTCCCCCGATCCTTTCGATACTTCTTTCCTGAAGTAACCGTAATATTTTGGCCTGGAGGCTGAAGGGCATATCTCCGATTTCATCCAGAAAAACAGTTCCTTCATTTGCCTGTTCAATTTTTCCGATTCTTCTATGTGTGGCGCCGGTAAAGGCTCCTTTTTCATAGCCGAACAGTTCACTTTCCAGAAGTGTATCCGGAATCGCTACACAATTGATCACCAGAAAAGGCTTTTGGGATCTGGTACTATGCTGATAGATTGCCCTGGCAACAAGTTCTTTGCCCGTACCCGACTCCCCTCTGATTAAAACGGTAGCGTCAGTCGATGATACCCGTCCGATAGACTTGTATACTTCCTGCATTGCAGGGCTTCTTCCGATAATGGCATCACGAAAGGTGCTTTTCGGAGATACATTCATTTCTACCGGGGAGCGCATGAAACGCCCGGCATCTAGGGCCTGCCGGATAATGTTCAACATGCGGGGAATATCGAATGGTTTTAAAATGTAATCAAAAGCGCCCATTTGGGTAGCTTTGATAGCGGTCTCGGTCGTGCCGTAAGCTGTCATGATAATAACCGGCAGCTTGGATTCTATGGCGTGAATTTTCTGAAAAACTTCGAAACCGTTCATTCCGGGAAGACGCATATCCAAAATCACCAATTCCGGTACTTTTTTACTGATCGACGCCAGGCCAGCCTCACCGGATGGGGCACATTCCACCTTGTAGTCTTCCTCATTCAAAAGCCTTTGAAAACTGGTTCGCAGTTGATCGTCATCGTCAATGATTAGAATTTTGTTCAACTTGCTTTCTCCTTATAACGGAAAATAAATAACAAACGTGGTCCCTTTCCCTTCTTTGGAGGAAATTTCTATTTTTCCGTCGTGCTCATGAATTATCCTGGATACAACACTAAGGCCCAAACCAGTTCCTTCTTCTTTGGTAGAAAAAAACGGCTGAAATAATTTTTCCCTTATCAATTTCGGAATACCCGGACCGTCATCGCTTAACCGGATAATGACTTTTTGCTTATCTGGTGTTTCGGTTGACACTTCTTCAATAATAATAATGGTACCGCCGTTTTCCATGGCCTCACATGCGTTGATAATCAAGTTGACAAATGCTTCTTTAAGCTGTTCCGGGTCCACCTGGATAGGTGGAAGATCAGTGTCCCGGATAATTTTAACTTCCACATTGTAAGATTTAAGCCGGTGCTCAAGGAGCTGGATAGCCGAATCTACAACGGCTGACGGACTGATGAGCTGCATTTTCAATCGCGGTGGCCGGGAAAATTCCAGAAAGTTTTGTACAATGTTATCAATATGACGGATTTCCTCGGAAATTACCCGTATATCATCTTTTTGGGCTTCGGAGAGATTCATGCTCCGACCCAGCGAAAACAATCGCATTTTGACAGATGTAAACGGATTTCTGATGCTGTGTGCCATGCTGGCGGCGAGCTTTCCCACCATGGCCATTTTTTCAGAATGAATAAGGTGCTCCCGGCTTTTTTCCAGTTCTAAGTAGGTGTGGTCGACATCTTCGATGAGTCCCTGGACACTTTTGCTTAAGGCCATTACTTCATCATTGGGAAAATGAAGGCCACCTTCTCGGTCTGCCTCCAAAGAAAGTTTACGAACCGGCGCCAAAATATGGTTGACCAGAAAAACCGCCAGCAACAGTGCCAGCGAAAAATTGACCAGTGTGGCCACCCCAAGAATTATCCTCAGATTTACGGCTTCTGCCCGACTTTCTTTTTGGGCCTGAAGAATGCCGCTGGTATAAATTTGTTTGTATGTTTGACATAAATCCAGGATGTTGAAAAACCGGTTTCTCACATTGCTGTGCAACTGAGACCCCTGTTGCCACTTTTCCTTCTGGTATAAGGCAATAACTTTGTCCTTTGCAGTTATATAAAGGTTGTATTCGGTTTCAATTTTCTCGATAGCTGTTGTCTGTTCCGGGGTTTCAGTCATCTGGCGGGCCTGATGGAGTTTGTTTTTAAAAATCTGACGGTATTCTCCCAACTGCCGTAGCCAGTCCGGATTGCCGTCCAAAAAATAGTAGGATACAAAGCCTTTCTGATTGACCAAAGCGCTTTCCAAAGCCTCCGCTGTCTGAAATGCTACCAGGTCTCTTGAAATGATCTGGGATAAAATTTTATCCATCCGGAATGTGTACCAGATCATGACCGCTCCCTCCATGGCGGCAATGAAAACCAGGAGCGCAAGGATCAGATAAATCCTGTTTCGTAAACTAATATGATGCCACATTCTTTCCGGGAGGCCTCGTTGTGAATTCGGATTTCGCTGATTGATCATTTTTTATACTCAAGCGAAACACCGGCTGAACCACCCGATGGATTAGCAGTACCGTTTTGTTCTGACGTTTCGGAAAATATGACCGGACGGTCATTGGCACCGTGAGTCCCTGTTATCTTGAGCCCATAAGCTTTGAGTTTATGGCGGAGGGTTCGGGGACTGATATCCAGCAAATTTGAGGCTTTTTCCCTGTCACCGTCAGTTCTTAGAAGCGCTTCTATGATCGCTTTTTTTTCCGCGGTTTTTCTGACTTCAGCAAGGGTGACGATATCGGGTATTGTTTCAAAAGATTGCAGAAAATCGGGTGGAAAGTGGTCTGCATAAATGGTGTCACTGGTATTGATAATAAAAACTCTTTCCATAAGATTTTTTAATTCCCTGACATTGCCCGGCCAGTCATAGCGGAAAAAAAGATCGATAACCCCCGGATGAACCGTCGGTTTTGGTTTTTTGTAAACCATTTCAAATTGATTCATGAAATGATCCACCATTTTGGGAATAACCTGTTTGCGTTCTCTAAGCGGGGGAATGCGAACCGGGATAACATGCAGACGGTAGTATAGATCCTCCCGGAATTGTCCTGTCTCAATGACTTTTTTCAAATTCTTGTTGGTTGCGGCAATGATGCGCAAATCTACTTCGATCATCTGATCGCCACCGATTCTCGTGAATTTTAAATCTTCCAGGATCCGAAGAAAATCTACCTGGTTTTCCAGGCGAAGTTCAGAAATTTCATCCAAGAATAAGGTGCCGGTATGGGCCATTTCAAAACAACCTTGTTTTTCACTGACAGCTCCAGTAAAAGCTCCTTTTTCATGCCCGAATAACTTGTCTTCAAACATCAGTCCTGAAAGCACCCCGCAATTTACCGGAATGAATGGATTTTTAGCCCTTCCGCTTTGCAAATGAATGATTTTGGCAAGCATCTCTTTGCCGGTGCCGCTTTCACCCTCGATCAGCACATTAACATCATATCGGGAAATCTGCTGAACGACATTCATAACTGATTTCATGGAATTACTGGTAAAAACAAATTCTTCCATGAATTTTTCAGGATGTTGGTGAGTTGTCCGTTGCTTCATGGTCTCTCTGGTTCAATAATCATTATTGTTTTTCAACATAATGCGTATGGTTCTTCTCTATCTTATGAACCTCAATCGCATAGGTTGATGTTTTTAAAGCAGTATTGATATCATACTTGATCAAAGGATTCAATAGCAAAATGGCAAGATTTTTCTCAAAGACGGCAAAAATTTGCCGAATTCAAGATCCATCAAAAATTTATGTTCATGATGTAAAAATTTATTTTTATAATTATCAATAACTTAAATATATAATAGATGAACGAACAGTTGACGGTATAGTATTTGCACAATCTATTTTTTTGTTTTATTTTTGAACATTTGTGTTTTTTAGGACCTGAACAGGGAGAATAAGTAGTTGGAAAAAGTTGCTGCTGATATTATGCATTCATTAAACAGTTTTCCATCCGTCAGGGAAAACGAAAGCGTCAAACGGGCTCTTGATGTAATGGCCACAGTTGTGAAAAATAGAAAACAGCCTTATCTCATTGTAGTGAAAAACGGCTCTCCTGGTAAACAAATAATCAAAGGGTTTATTACACCTCAGGAAATTGTATTCGAGGTGATGGGTAATTACCTCAAAGGGGCTGACCATATTGGGCCGATTTACTGGGAAGGTCAACTGGAAAGCGAATGTGAAAAGGCTTTTCGCAGACCCGTAGGTGACATTATCGCACCGGTTAAGATTTGTATCAATGCGACGGGAAAACTCATGGAGGCTGTTTTTTTGTTATACAAATATCGGCTCGGGGTTCTGCCGGTTGCACGGTGTGAGGAGATAATTGGAATTATTCATTTGGATGATATCCTGGAAGAAATAGTCGGTATGGTTCCGGGTTAAGCGTATAAGTATCCAAAATTAATTTATATATTAAAGTATACAGAGGAGGTTGATTTTGAAAGAAAGATTAATAAAAAACCTGATGGTTCCCGTTTCCGAGTACGTAACCGTCTCCATAGATGACACTCTGGCCGGGGCGGTTGCAGCATTAAAAAAAGTTCAGGCGGGATCCGACCGGAAGTATCCGCACCGGGCTGTAATGATACACGATGAAAACTTGCATGTAATTGGTAAAGTTGATTTTATTGACATTCTGAGGGCACTGGAGCCTAAGTATGATCAAATGCTTTCCAACAAATGCTCGTATCATCTTGGCTTTTCACGACAGTTTCAAAAAAATATCCTGGAAAGTTTCAGACTTTGGGAGAAGCCGCTGGAACATATCTGCAGAAAAGCAGCCTCAAGAAAGGTGAAAACGTTTATGAGGACTTTAACCGAGGGTGAATTTATTGAGCAAAATGCTACCTTGGATGAAGCTATTCACCAGATGGTTCTGGGAAATTATCAATCCCTTCTCGTACTTGATGACAAGAAAGTGGTGGGAATTTTAAAATTAACCGATGTGTTCGAACTGATTTCTGATGAAATTTCTGCCTGTCAAATTTAACGGTGTTTCTAACATGTTATGAAAACTACTATCTCATGCCATCTACAAGTTCAATACGGAGGTTATTTTTATGGCAACTCTTGATCAAAATAGTTTTAACTGGAAAAAATATTTGTTTCTTTTAATTGGGGTACTATCATTTATCATTGTTTACTATTCCCCCATGTGGCCTGATGCCGTGGATCCTCAGGGAAAACATTTTGTTTTAAGCAAGGAGGGCAAAGGGGCACTGGCCGTTTTCCTGTTGGCGGGTATCTGGTGGGTGTTTGAAGTAGTGCCGATAGGTGTGACCAGTCTGACCATTGGTGTTTTGCAGACACTGTTTTTTATTCGTCCCGCCAGCGTGGCATTTAAAGATTTTATGGATCCCTCGGTTCTTTTTATTTTTGGTTCTATTGTTATTGGTCTGGTTTTTACCAAAACCGGCCTCACCCGGCGACTTGCCTACAAAATGCTGGTGATTGTAGGTGAAAAGACCAGCATGATTTATCTTGGATGTTTTCTGGTCACGGCTGCCCTGACCCATATTATGGCGCATACGGCGGTTGCGGCGACGATTTATCCCCTGCTGGTGGCCATTTATGCCCTCTATGGCGAGGGGGACAAGCAGACCAAGTTTGGCAAAGGATTGTTTATGGGAATGGCGTATGTGGCCGGTGCCGGAAGTATCGTAACCCTTCTGGGAGCGGCACGAGGTGCTGTTGCGCTGGGCTTTTTCAAGGATGTTACCGGCCAGGATATTGGCTTTTTCGAGCTCACCTGGTATATGTTTCCGATCGGATGGCTGATGACCTTTTTGTTGTGGGGCTTTTTTATGATTTTCTTTAAGCCGGAGAAAAAAACCATACCCGGCTTAAGGGAAAAAGCTAAAAAACTGAATTCGGAACTTGGTGGTATCACCAAAAAAGAAGTTATCGCGGCGGTGATCGTTGCAGGGGTCATCCTGGTGTTGGGAGTGTCGGCCGTATTGAAGACAGCAATACCCGGATTTGTTCCTCCGCATAAAACCGCGGTCCTGCTCATCTCAACCATACTTTTTTTCATTACGGGAATCCTCGATATCAACGATCTTGAAGAGGTTCCCTGGAATATTATATTGCTTTTTGCCGGTGCCATGAGTATTGGATTTTGTCTCTGGCAGACAGGTGCTGCTGAATGGCTGGCCATCAATTGGCTGACCATGTTTCAGAAAGCCCACTGGTTTGTTTTTGTCATGAGCATCGCATTTTTTGTCATGATGATGACCAATTTCATCATGAATGTTGCTGCCATTGCTATTTCACTTCCGGTGGCCCTGGTCATCGCGCCGTATCTTGGGGTTGCCGGCGAAGTAATCCTGTTTAGTTCCCTGATCACTGCCGGTATGCCCTTTTTGCTTCTCGTAGGTGCTGCACCCAATGCCATTGCCTATGACTCCAGGCAGTTTTCCACCGGAGAATTTTTTCTCTATGGCATTCCCGCCAGTATTTTGCTGATGGTTGTAACGGCATTTGCTGTCTATATTCTCTGGCCGCTAATGGGAATGCCGGTCACTCTGGGTTAGTTAAGGTTGTCCGGCCTTCTTTACATCATGTAAAGAATCCGGACACATTTTATTGTCTGAAAATCAGGTTGATATGATTTTTGAAAGCAAAATTATCAGTAGGTGACCATTAAAGCCTTAAAGATGCTTGTTTTGATTTTTTTGTCTTGGATGGCTAAAACTGCTATGTGTCTTTGGCACAAACCTTGCGGATAATTTGAAGGATAATAATCGTTATATTTATTTATAATTTTTTTGGAGGACAACAACGATGGCAGTTGCACATATTCTGTTAGTAGATGATGAAATTCCTTTCATTGAGGCTATATCAAAGCGGCTTATTAAACGGAATCTGGAGGTCAGTACCGCTTTTAGCGGTCTGGAGGCTCTGAAGAAACTGGATAAGGATTCAACTATCGAGGTGGTGATCCTGGATGTAAAAATGCCGGAAATGGACGGTATCGAAACACTTCGCGAGATTAAAAAGCAGTATCCTCTTGTGGAAGTAATCATGCTAACCGGCCATGCAACCGTGGAGACTGGTCTGGAGGGGATGAAGCTGGGTGCATTTGATTATCTTCTCAAGCCTTGCGATATGGATATTCTTTTGGAAAAAGTAGAAGAGGCTGCCTTGAAGAAAAGAAAACATGAAGAAAAAATTATCGAGGCGCGGATGAAAGAAATTACCAGTCGAAGGCCATAAAAGATTAAAAAAGTTTGAAGGAGAAGCAGGTTATTGGTATATCATTGGCAACAAATTAATCCTGCTTTTCCCCTGTCTCACTATTTTTAAGAAGACCGGAAACTATTTCACCGGCCTCCTCATAATCATACAATTCAACCAAGCTGGTGAGCCGGTTGAATGCTTCAGGGGATATGCAACCTTTCAGCTTTTGCATCTGCTCACTGACCTTCTGAGGATCAAATAACCGTAACCCCTCGGAAAGGTTTTTCAGATCCGCTTTTATGGCCTTCAGTTTCATGATATCCGGAGTTTTTGTAACAATGGTATCTTCTTCTTTTTCGCGTTGGACTTTTTCTGTTGGCCCCGTGGTTTGTCTTTTAAGTTTTGCAGTGAATGAAAATGTACTTCCTTTACCCGGTTGGCTTTCCACCCAAATTTTGCCATCCATCATCTCTACCAGGCGCTTGCAAAGACTAAGCCCCATGCCGGAACCTTCATATCGACGGGTATCAGAAGCATCCGCCTGAGTGAAGGGTTCAAATAAATTGTCCATAAAATCCGGCGAAATACCTACCCCCGTGTCCTTAACCCACATTTCCAACTCTACCGCTTTGGTTGAAACCTCAAGCGCTTTGGCGCCGATAAGGATATTTCCTTTGTCGGTAAATTTTACAGCATTTCCCACCAAATTGGTCAAAATTTGCTGAAAACGCATAGGGTCGCCTACCAGCGCCTGGGGGATCTGCGGATCTATATCGGTTTGAATTTCAATATGTTTTATCGCGGCGCTGTTGAAAAACAGGTTGACAACGCGCTCCACGATTTCATCGAGCATAAAAGGTTTCTGTTCAAGACTAAATTGGTTGACTTCTATTTTTGAAAAATCAAGTATATCGTTGATCAGATGCAACAACGAATTGGCGCTGGAAAAAATGATTTTAAGATAATGTTCTGCTTGTGACGGGAGCGATTCATTCATGGCTAATTCTGCTGCGGCGATGACCCCGCTCATGGGAGTGCGGATCTCATGGCTCATATTGGCAAGAAACTCACTTTTTGCACGACTGGCCTGATCGGCAAGTTCTTTAGCCGCCTTCAATGCCTCAAACGTTTTATGGTGTTCTTCAATTTCCTCCTGCAGCATTCTTTTTGACCTTTTGAGATGACTGTTTAATCTTAGAATCACGCCCGTAAATGCGATCATACTGAAAAAAGCTATCACTGCAAAAAGAATCCAGCGCCAGTAATTAAAGATCACATCTTTTAAGGTAATTTTTCCCAAGTCCTTATAGGGACCCAGTTTCAGATAACGAAGGCATTCCTTTACCGGCTGATAATTTAACGGAATGGTCCACCCGGCAATTTCCGCTTTCACTGCAGCAGGAGCGTCAGACGGTAACCGAACCAATGCGGCGGCTACTTTTTCAGCCAGTTCATCAGGTGTTTCGGCAAGTTTGGCTATCGGCCATTCAGGGTATTCGCGGGTTGAACAGACAAACGGCAATTCAGAGGTTTCTCCTGTCAGATTTTCTATTACTGTAAAATCTTCCAGTCGTATCTTTCCTTCCGCCTGCATCCTTTCCAGAATTCCAGTTCGGGTCCCGCCGACATCTGCCTTGCCGCCCAGGATTGCATATACCACCTTGTCATGGGTACCGGCGAAATCAATGTTCAGATGCCGGTATGGATCGATTCCCCTTTCTTTTAATTCCCGCCAGATAGCCCGCCAGGCCATCGAAGATTCATTGGTGGTCATAAATTTTTTCCCCCTGATATCGTCAAGGTAACGGATCTCTTTACGGTCTTTTCGCCAGAAAATCACGCCGCCATATTTCTTGAACGCCATTCCCATGTAAGAAGTTTTCATGGTCGCAATCCGGTTGGCGTCATACCAGCGTTCAATCTCCACGTAAAAAGATGAATTGACCAGGACTAAATCTACTTTTTGCTTTTCAACGGTCTGATATACTTCGTTATAATCTAAAGGGATAATTTCAAAGGAAAGACCGGGTATTGTTTCGGTAAGATAATCAGCAGTTGGCTGCCATTGTTTTAAGCATTGGTCAACGCCTCTGTTGGCCAGTACGCCGATTTTTACCTGTGTCAGGGATTGAGCAGCCAGTACCGGCCAACAGACCATTATGCTCAGAAAAATAACCAACGAAAGTAAAAGCTTTTTTCGGCTCACCATATATATTGTTATTCCAAAACTGAGCGATTTTTAAATTTGCTGCAGCTACAAAAAAATGACCTACTGCTATAGTGGATTGTGCAGTACGACATCTGAGGCCATGGATGAGTAAAATTGAAAATTTTGGAGCGTTAACAATTTTGGAAATAGAAACAGGTATAATTTCTATCAATCATTTTATAAAGTAACGCTTCCGAAATTGTTAACGCTCCATTTAAGTGGTAATATCTTATTTGATTTGATCATCTAATCCTTTTAATGACCTCAATATTCCTAAAGGACTTGATCCCATTGCGATTTTTTGTATTTTTTCTGTTCGCTTACGGTCATGCTCGAATTTTTTCATCAGTCTTGCTTCATATGCCTCTTTGAGTTTTTGAAGAAGATCATCAAAATTGTAAGGTTTTTCAAGGTATCCGAAGGCACCCAGCTTGGTACACTCTACCGCTGAATCAATCGAGGAGTACCCAGTCAGCATTATAACTTCAAGAAACTGATGGTTTTCCTTGAGTCTTTTCAGGAGTTCTTTTCCATCTATGCCCGGCATTTTCATATCCACAATAGCGACATCAAAATCCCCTTTTTCCGCAGCCTTCAAGGCTTTTTCCCCGTCACCGGCAGGAGTGACATCGAAATCTTTCAGGCCGAGCCGCTCAGAGATGGTGTTTAAAAATTTTTCGTCATCATCCACAATTAATAGTTTAATCCGGTTTTCAGCCGAATCTGATGGTGCCGCTACCATTGTCAATATCGATAATCTTATAACGGACATCTTTCTACCTCCTTGCTAATCGGTTTGAGAGTGTCAAATTGATGAAATTTCACCTGAATATAGCATCAACTCAGCCAGACATTCGATACCATTTATTCCTGTCATATTCAATTATAGATAA
>JAGYNR010000039.1 GCA_018399715.1 Desulfobacterales bacterium
TGTATTAATTCCTTTATTTGATAAAACAGCTATAGGAAAAATTAACAAAGATATCGATTTTTTACCTAAAGGCGGTTTTGTTGTTTAAGCCGCCTTTAGGTTTTAATACAGCTTAATGAAGTATTAATTCAGCTTATTCATTGCCTCCTCATAGGCATTTTTCAATTCGGTCATAGAATCCGAAAGACCTTCTTTTATCTCTGACCAGGCTTTACCACTTTTTTCCTGAAGGTTTTCCAGTTTCTTTCCGGCATCTTGTCTCATTTCTTCCAGTTGAGCAATTTTTTCGTTTAATTTTTCTTTTGTTTCGCCTTGAAGATTTGAAGCTTTCTCGCGAAGATTATTAATTTTTTCATCATAAGATTCGATCTGTCCTCGAACTTGTTGCTGGAAAGCCTCTTTTTGTTGTTGTGTATATTCAACAAAAGTTTCAACTGCTTCGCCGGTTTTTTCTTTTATATCCTGAACAGAAACTTCACTTTCAGATTTTTTGGGTTCTTGCTTTTCAGCTTGTTGCTGATCTCCACAGCCGATAAAAGCAAACGTCAATAAAAATCCAATCATTACTAAAAGAGTTTCTAACCGTTTCATAAATTTCTCCTTTCAAATTTTAACCTTTAAATTTATCGTATACATTAGATACCGTATCTTTTAAATCATTGGCGGCTTTTTCAAGTCCGTTACTGATCTCTTGCCAGGCTTCACTGGAACTGTTTTTTAATTTTTGCAGTTGCATTTTCAGTTGGTCGCGGTTTTCCTCGATTTCATTTAACTGCTGCTGATATTTAATCTTAGCATCAGCGCTGGCCTTTTTAAATTTTGCCTTCAATTCTTCGATTCTGGCGTCCATCTTATCTATTTCAGTCTCCAGTCTGGTTTCAAAACTATTTCGTTCTTTGTTTGTCATGGTTGTCTCCTTGTGATCATAAAGGTTTTGTTTAAACTCTAGGATATTGTTAGCGAAAATTGTGAATCAATCAAAAAAAGTTTCCTGAAAAGCCAAGAATTCAATTCATAAGTTTAAGTGAACAATTTACTGATTTTTCCTAATATTACAGATGAATTTATCGGCAAAGAACACTTAAAAAGTTTAATGGTTTTAAACTATTTGTGAAATTGGGTATTGTAGGTATTTTGTCGAAAATTATAATGTAGTTAAATAGTGCCTGAACGAAAACTATCTTTTTCAGATTTGGTTACAACTACCGAATGATCCGGCCTTCAACGTGTGCGGAAATAGTTTGCATATTTCTTACAGTGTCAACAATAAGTTCCCGAAGCGGAAGCCTGGTGTAAATGATGGGCATTTCGGCAAACATATCGTAGCCATCGCCTCCGGTAGCCATAAAATCAATTATCGCCACGGTGTATTGCTTTTTCAATGCCAATGGCTTCCGGTTTTTTCCCACTTCAATATTATGTACCTTGTGATCCTGAATCTTAAACCGTATTCCCGAAACTTGCAGGAATCCCCCATCTTCTTCCTCCCGGTTCCCACGGACTGATCGGTTTAATACCTGCGTTAGTTCGGTTCCGGTTAATTCTACTAAAACGATTTCGTTGGCATAAGGCATCGCTTTAAATATATCTTCGACGGTTATCGGACCTTTTGGTATACTGGCACGAAGCGCTCCGGAATTGATCAGAGCAATTTGGGCACCCGTGTGTTTTCGCATAATATCGGTCACAAAATTACCCAGTGCTGTTTCCTGATGACGGATACGCTCCCGTTCACCATCTAGTAAGGTATCAGCTTTTCCGATAACCTCTTTGAATTTGTTATCCAACTGATCATAGTAGCTTTTAATAATTTTGGCTATTTTAGTATCTGGTTCTATTTCAGAGGTGACAGGAACATAGGTATAAGAAACCAGTTTTGTCTGCTGCTTGCCAGGTACTATCTTCAGGTCAATCCTGCCGAGATATCTGCCTTTTTCAAACGCCTGAAAAATTGGCACCCCGCTTATCCTTTTGTATGGAGAAAGTAAAATCTGATCATGACCCCCGATGATTGCACTCAACGACGGCAAAGCACAGGCAATATCTCTGTCGGTCTGATGGCGGCTATGGGATAAAAGAATGACCGGCCCATGGTTTTTCAACTGACTATAGGCAGTTTTAACCGATTCCACAGGGTCCAGAACAGCCAACTGCTCCACATTTTCAGCCTTGGTAGTTGTGAGCAAGTCTTTTGTGGTAACGCCTATAACAATCAATTCCAGTCCATGGGGTAATGACACGGCTACTGCTGAGGGGCAAAGGTTTTCACGGGAATCATTAAAAACGATATTAGCACTGATAAATGGAAACATTGCAAAACGTTTTAGCATCATGAAATTCTCCAGCCCGAAATCAAACTCATGATTACCTACTGTCATGGCATCGATGCCGATAACGTTAAAACATTCAATATCCGGTTTACCTTTGAACACAGTTGACATGGGGGTTCCCTGAAGAATGTCCCCGGCAATTAAAACAATTGTAGGAATGCCCTGTTCTTGATTTTTCTCCTTTATTGTCCGGATCAGGGTTGCTAAACGGGCTACCCCGCCGACTTCCTGTCTGCCGTTATCAGTTTTAACTTTGAAGGGCATGAGATGACCATGGATATCATTAAAAAATAAGATAGTCAGGTCATGGGAAGATTTGTTTAAATCGGTTTGCGTGAGTCCGTTACAACCTGAAAGAAATGTAATGGTTATCAGACTCAGGATTATAATCTTTATCCAACTTATGCAAATACCTGATTTTTTCATATTGATCCTATTCGTTCGTATTAATTATGGATAATAAAAATACAAAATAAATATATGTTAAAAATGCTGGAAAGACAAATGATATCCAACAGCAATTCTAATTTTGACCTAAACTGAGGGATAAAAATTTTGGAAAGGTTATTTTACAATATGATTAAAAGGAATTGCGTTTATTTTATTTCCAAAATTTTTATCCCTCCGGGATTTTCAATTTTACTGCATTTGCGGCGTCAGATACCACACCGCATAGTTCACTATAGCGATGCGGCATTTTTCTTGTATCTGCAGCAAATTTGAAAACTGCTCAGTTTAGGTCAAAATTAGAATTGCTGTTGATGCTTGACTGAAGTTCTGATAATCAATATAGATAAATTATAATCAGAAAAATATGTTAGTGTTTATAGAGGTAAGGTAATTTTATGGAAGGGAATAATAATTCGCTGACAGAGAATATTAAAAAATTAGGCAGCGATGCTTTTGAGAAAGCTGTCAATTATCTCAAAACCAGTTTCCCCTCCTATGATCCCACTTCAAATTTGATCCGTATTCCTGAAAAAAATATCAGGGCTTTTGTGCAATACAAGTGTTCAGAAATACCTGAAATCAAGAAAATTGATCTTGAGTGCTGTGATGGTTATATCAATTTAAATATTATCGGTACCAAAGCTCACCTTCCAAAAACATTGGATTTAAAATGTTTTATAGAGCGGTTTGAAATCGGCAAATCATCTCAAATTGCAGAAATTCGATTTGAGTCCGGAAATAAAATAAATGGTAACCGACTAATTATGAAAATGGCTTTGGCTATAGCGCAAGGATTGATTACCAGTTTGTTGGAAAAAAGAATACAGGACTTTTCCGGAACTTTCCATGCAGATGATCTTATCCAATTGAACTGGCCCCGCGCCAAAATTTTTCTTTCCAATTTTCCGCTAATTCAAAGTTTGAAACAAAAAACAATAATGGGTGTCAATTTATTTGATTTTATCTCAATCGAGAGAGCCGATATCA
This sequence comes from Desulfobacterales bacterium, assembly GCA_018399715.1. Lineage (GTDB taxonomy): Bacteria > Desulfobacterota > Desulfobacteria > Desulfobacterales > SKZT01 > M55B149. The sequence goes on from JAGYNR010000039.1 coordinate 3,768, forward strand.
TAAAAGGATATGTTACAGTTGTTCCTCACATCTTTGTAAAACCAAATGGTTGATTCTGTCGGTATCGGCATTTATATTGTTGAAAATATCTGATTATATTTATATGATATTAAAAGTGTTCGATTTTTGGCCTGTAACTGCCGTTCATCCACGAAGAATTCATGCAGGCACTTCATCATCGTATGAATTCCATCGCTAAGTGTGTTTGAAACCCCAAATTGTTTCTCAAAGGACAAGCTTTTTTATGCCAAAAAAAACCAATGTGTTTGAAGAACATTATAATGATTATCTTGACAAGATTTCCGATATGGATTTGAAGTCCAAAGCAAAGATTTTGGGAGCTGAAATCGACGGCAATGATATTTTAATTCCATTTCTGGGAACCACCTACCGGGTTTCCAATTCAAACATCACACGGCTTTCGGGCAAAAGACCGTCATATCATGTATGTATCGTGTTGTTTAACTATGTCATCCGATGTCCCCTTAAAATACCCGAGGAAACCACTTGGATGAGCTACAAGGATTTCAAGGATGCTGCGCCACTGGTGGATTTTTTTACCAACACAGTTGAAAAATCGATAGCAAAACAATTTTCCGGAAATCTGTCTACATTAGAGAGGATCATCCAGACAGTCGAGGGAAAATCTCCGGATTTAGAGCTTTCTTATGATTTTGCATATCAGTTTAAAATGCTTCCCAGAATAGAAATTCTGATGGTATTTAATGACCGGGATGAGTATTTTCCCGATCAATGTTTCCTTCTCTTCCAAAAAAAGATAGCACATTTTATTGACATGGAATCGGTAGCAATCGCCGGAACTATTTTTGCAGATTATCTCAAGGAATTGCATAAAAAAAACTGCTGATAAACCGGAGCATTTCGAGTAGTTATGAAGCGGGGTATCATTTTATCCATATTGATTTTAATAGTCTTTTTTTGTAATTCCGCAAAGGGAAGTACTGTAAAAAAAGATTTTAAAATTTCAAAACTTACCTCAATGTTAACTGTTGAGGATATTAAATTGATCCCGGGAAAAAACGGGCCTGTTTCGGTTGAATTAAATGGTAATCTCGAAAACATACCTTTTTCGATCCATGGAAATATCAGTAATATCAATCAGTTGATAGATCCTGATAAGATCTGTTTGTTTATGGTTACTTTGGAGATGGAACAAAATGTGTTGATTCTGGAAGGTTCCGTAAAGGATCTCTCAAAATTCGACGGGATAAATATCCGGTTCAACTTAAAGGGCGAAAGTTTTTCAACAATTAATCGCATCGTCGGCATGGATTTTCCCTTAACGGAAATGTTCGAATTATCTGGCCGATTTCAGGATGTTTCACCCAAGAAATTCCGGATTTCAAAGCTTTACTTGAATTTGGGTAAAAGTGACATAAAAGGTGAGATATGGATAGATTTTTCTAAACAAATACCAACTATTACCGCTGATTTTTATACGTCGTATCTGGATCTTCGTGAGATTTTAAAAGAAAAAAAGAAAAAAAAAGAAAATTTTCGGCAAAAGCAACAGGATAAAATTTCCCGGAAACCAAGCGAACACCAGAATAAAGTTTTTTCCGGGAAGCCGTTTGATCTCGATGCACTAAAAAAAACCAATATTGAAATAACATTAAAGGGAAAAAAAGCCATCTCTCACCAGGTGGCATTAAAAAACTTTCAATTCTGTTTCAGCCTAAAGGATGGAACCCTGGCGCTTGATCCTTTGAAAGCAACCATCGGGGGAGGGGAATTGAATGGCAGGTTTAAAATAGACCCGTCGGATAATGATGCCGTTATTTCTACCTGGTTGAAAATTGATGAGTTGGATTTGAAACAAATGCAAGAAGATATGATGGTAGCGTCTCTGGGCGAAGGAAAAGTAGAATTTTGTCTGGATTTGGCCAGCCGGGGCAATTCAATAGCGGAAGTCATGGCGGCATTGAACGGAAAGATTTGTCTGATTATGGGGGAGGGATGGATCGAGCACGATTATTCAATCTTTTTCGATTTTTTGGGGACCAATCTGAAAGAAAGCATTTTCAATATTATCAGCATTCCCGGAGACCTGGTAAAAGAGGAGAAGAATAAATTTTCAGAATTTAACTGTTGTGTTGTTCGGTTTGATATAAATAAGGGTAAGGCTGAGGCGACCGCATTAGTTTTTGATACGCCCAAAATGAGTATTGTGGGTACCGGGAGTGTTGATCTGGAAAAAGAAATTCTTGATATTTATCTGGAACCTGTTCCCAAAGAAGGTATCGGTGGAGAGGGATTTGGAAAATTAAATTTAAGTCTTTCCGAACTAGCAAAGCCATTCAAACTAGGTGGCACATTAGCCGATCCGAATGTAGTCGTAGATCCTGCTCAAACCGCTCTTACTCTGGGAAAGGCCATCGGCGGAGCGGTTCTTTTCGGTCCGGCGGGTATTGCGGTGGCACTATTGACCGGAACTTTTGACAAGGATGCCGCAAATCCATGTCTTGGTGCAATAGAAGCTGCCCGAAAAGGAGTGGAAGTGCCGGATGAAACATCGGGAATTTTAAAAAAAATGGAAGATTTTTTAAAATATCTGTCACCTATCGGGTGGTAAGGAAGGCAGCAAGAAATTATCATAAACATAATTTGCTAAATTTTTTAATATTTACAAAAATAGAAAGGGATATGGTATGTTATTTTTAGGACATTTTTCCTTTGATGAGAGTATAGCGACAGAAAAAGTTGGTCATGGATATTTTACATGCATAGTAGAAGCGGATACAGGTGATGATGCTGCTACAAAATTTAAATCATTTATAGAATTTCTGAAAGAAAAAGAGCCATTGTTTAAAGATGTTATAAGAGTTTATATTGAAGATTTGATTCATATTAAAAATCCGGGGGATCAGCCAGTATTATTGCGAATGCAATCATCTTCCGGAGAATTTCCCGAATCCATTAGTTATTCCTTTCCCGTGGGCAAATCTAAAGGTATGGAAGCTTATGGTTTGACCCAGAATGTTGAAAAATTTGAAGATCAAGCAGGTGAGGGATTTAAAGAGGCTGACCCTTTTATTGTTTTTGAATGAATTTGAATAAGAATATCGTATTATTTAATTTTGCATATTAATTTTTAGTTTCGATATTAATGAGGTTACTTTTCTCACCGGATTTTCCGATAACAGAGTTATGTTCTTTTCTTTCTTCCCCTTATTTCGTTCAGACTATGGATTTATGAAGATATAGCTTGGTATGAAAATAAAAATTTTATCCACTGTGGTGATTCAAATGCCCATAAGTGTTTAATAAATAAAACATTACCAAACAGGTTTTACTTTTAAAGCAAAATAAGGCATATTATATAAAATAACTTAGTCAGTGAAACATGTGAATACTTAAAAAAGGTGATCATTATGCTGGAAGAAGTGAAAAAAGGTTTTTTAGCCGGTATTGGGGTCGTCGTGCTGACGCGTGAGAAAATTGAAATTGTCTGCCAAAAACTTGTTAAAGAGGCGAAAATGAGCAAAGAGGATGCTCAAAAGCTGGCTGATGAGCTTTCTCGGGCAGGAGAAAAACAGTGGACCGATCTGGAAAAAACAATCAGGGAGTCATTCCGGAGCGTTATGGACAGCCTGCATATCGGTAGTTCAGAGGATCTAGAACATCTGAAATTAAAGCTTGATAATATGGAGAAACGTCTATCCTTGCTGGAATCGATAGATCAGGCTGAGAGAGAAAAGCTAAAATCACGGCAGGAGAAAGGATACTCAGCAGTGTGAGGATTAAGACGATTGCCAACATAGGACGATTTAAAGACATTGTCTTTACTTTGTTTAAATATGGTTTTGAGGACCTGGTGGGACATCTGGAATTTCCGGGAAAATCCGAAGCCAAAAAGGCGGATAAAGTGGACAGGCGGATTGCAACCTATGAAAGGTTTCGGATGGCATTGGAAGATTTAGGCCCTACTTTTATAAAATTCGGGCAAATCATGAGCTTACGATCGGATCTTCTACCGGGAGCTTTAGTGATGGAACTCCGTAAGCTTCAGGATGAGGTGGCTCCTTTCGATTTTGTATCAGCTAAAAAGGTAGTGGAGCAAAGCCTTCAAAAATCCTTGGAGGATGTTTTTGTTGTTTTTGAAGAAAAACCTGTAGCGGCCGCATCATTATCGCAAGTGCACCGGGCTGTTCTGAAAGAAAGTCGTCAGGCAGTGGCGGTGAAAGTGCAACGTCCCTATATCCGCAATAAAGTAGCGACAGATCTAGATATACTGGAGTATCTGTCTGAAATGCTCCAGGACAGGCTGGCAGAGTTGGAGATTTATGACTTTCCGGGTTTGGTACGTCTGACCAGGCGAAATATTGAAAGAGAGCTTAATTTTAAAAGAGAAGTTCGGTATATGACAATAGCCAGATCACATTTGGGAGATCTGGAGGGAGTCAAAATTCCCAAACCGTACCCGGAATTTTCAACAGCGAATTTACTAGTTATGGAGATGATGGATGGTAAAAAGCTGAAAGATTTTAATCTCGAAAAACTTGAAAATCCGGAAATCTTGGCTCGCTGTGGGCTCAGGGTCACGATCAAGCAAATTTTGGAAGACGGTTTTTTTCATGCAGATCCGCATCCGGGAAACCTTTTAATCTCGGAAAACAATACGTTGTCACTGTTAGATTGGGGAATGGTAGGCAGACTGACGGATGCAGATCGTTATGAACTGATCGAATTTTTATATGCCATTGTGGATAAGGACAGCAGGCGGCTCGTGGACGCCCTTTTGGTCATTACCATACAAGAGGATGAGATTAACCAGAGAAGACTGGAAAGAGATTTGCTGGATATCCTTGATTCATATTTATCTGTGCCGTTAAAAGATCTCAACCTGGCCTCGTTGATATTGGATATCACTGATTTGCTCCATGAATATCACCTTCGTCTTCCGCCTGATCTGTTTATTATGTTAAAAGCGCTGATCACCGCTGAAGGAACCGCGAGACTTTTGTATCCTGAACTGGATGCCATCAGTGAAGCTGAACCCTTTTTGCGCCAGGTTTCTGCCCAGCGATTTAAACCCGCTCCATTATGGCGAAAATTTAAAACGATAATCAATAAATTGTTTACCTATCGCGGTGATTTTAGCCGTCAGGTTTTCGGGATCATAAAGAAGATTGATGAGGGAGAAATTAATCTCAAATTTGAACATCAAAACCTGGGAGGACTTCAAAACACATTGGAAAATATCTTTAGCCGCCTGACCTTTGGTATCATTATTGCTTCTATGGTTATCAGTTCTTCCATGATCATCACAACCGGCGTAAAGCCGCTTCTTTTCGGTTTTCCTGCCATCGGAATCATCGGTTACTTCATATCCGCCATAGCCGGAATGTGGGTTGTTTACAATATTATTAAAAGTAGACGATATTAATTGTGTTAAGCAATAACAGCGGCCGGATTCGGATTATCCGAATCCGGCTGCTGTTGTGAAGTCAACCAAACTAGGCATTGGATCTCCGATAAGCATCCTTGTAATTGGCGTAAAGATCATAGACTCTTTTTTTTAAGGCTTTGAGTCTTCTGCTGTCATCCGGGTCACTCCAGCGCGGTTCGCTGATAGCAAATAACATATTACCAAGCTCATCGATGACATGCTCAGTTGATTCACACCACTCATCGGTGCAAATTCCGGCCATTTCGGATGCCTCCCTGATATCCTTATCCAATTTTTCTATTGAATTTTCAAGTGCTTTAAGGTAAACGCTCCACGACTCATTCAATTCACTTTGAATTTGATCTTTTGGCATTACCATCTGCAAAATCACCTCCTTTCTTGTAAAAAAATATTGCTGTGAAAAAAGATAAGTAATAAAATCACATTGAAACATAATGTTGTTCTTTAAACTTCATCCAAATCCACTTTTAGATTTAGAAATTCCAACAAATCTTTTAACACAATGACTCCCTGCAATTTTTCGTTTTCGACTACCATCAAACGACTCATATTGTTTCTTTTCATGATCGAGATCGCTTTCATGGCATCATCATCAGGTTGAACCATTATTTCCTCGCTACAGGAAATATTTAAATCTTTGATTTTCTTTTTTTTCCATTGATCCCTTGGCAGCTCCTTGATTTCTTTTGTTGTGATACAGCCTTTTAAATGGCCGTTTTCGGCTACCGGGTATAGTTTGTAAAAGAGCTGATAAACATACTTATCAACGAATTCATCTACTGTGATATCAGGCGGTACAGTTACCGGATCAGATTTCATAAACCGCCTGACCTGTTCACCTTCAAGTGCCTGTCGTGTAATCATTTGCTGGTATGACATTTTTGCCGCGTTTTGTACAAACAATCCGATCAACGCAAACCACATACCTCCGATAAAGTTTCCGCTAAAAATTCTCATAAAGCCGAATATTATCAGAAAAATGCCGAAGCCTGAACCGACCTGTGAGGATACCCGGGTTGCCCATCTGAGGTTGCCTTTGATTTTCCATAACACAGATCGCAATACCCGGCCGCCGTCTAACGGAAATGCGGGTATGAGGTTAAAAAAGGCCAGAAGGCCGTTTATCATTGATAGATATTTAACCACGCCGTTTACAGTTTCCGGCCAGGCCCCACCAACACCCAGCATATAGAGACCATAAAAAATGAGAGCCAGTGCAAGGCTGGCAAGAGGGCCTACAATGGCCATGAAAAATTCAGCCTTGGCATTGGATGGTTCCTCTCCCATTTCTGCTACGCCACCGAAGATAAAGAGCGTAATGCCTTTCATGGGTATACCAAAATTCCGGGCGACCAGAGAATGAGAAAATTCATGAACAATAATAGAGAAAAACAGGCCGAGAGCACCTACGATACCCATTATCCAGTAAGTTTGGGTAGAAAGACCCCGGTATTGAAAAGGAAAAAAACCTGTTGACAAGGACCAGGCGATAAGTACGGCAATGATTATCCAGCTCAGATCGATTCCCACTTCAAATCCCAGAATTTTAAATAGCTTGATTTTTCTTCCGAACATATATTGATTACCTCGTTTGCACCTAAACTATTGAATTAAGGAAAATGTAAAAAGAAAATTTCAATTTCAAATACTTAAAAAAAAATCTAACTACATCCCTTAAAAATGAAAATGAGGACAATAACGTATTCTGGTAAAAAATTTACGGTATTTCGATGGATATACAAACAGGTTGAACCGGAGGGTAGGTTTGTCACTAAATATATAACTTTTTCAGCTTTTCTTCGATGGGATGTCCAAAATACCTTTCAGATTATCTGCGACGAAGGTCGGGAGTGAAAATGCAGCACGATGAATGTTATGATTGTAGTATCTGAATGAAATGCGTGAATTTTTAACCCGGTCGGGATCAAAATGTTTTAACGGGCACAGGGTGTTGGTAGCAAATCCAAAACTCCATAACCCTCCTGGATAAGTAAGATTGGAAAACAGGTACATGTAGAGTTTTTCGAAAGAAGACCGTTGATTTTTCAGCATGATCTTTTGGATATTAACATCATAAAATGGTGATTCGGCCTGGCTGATAAGAATTCCTTCAGAGGAAAGAATTTTTGATGTATTTCGATAAAAGGTTTCGTTGAAAAGCGGTTCTGCAGGGCCAATCGGGTCGGTTGAATCAACGATCACCAGGTCAAACGTGTCATCGGTATCAGCAACATACCTCACCCCGTCATCAATAATAATATTCAGCCGGGGATCATCCATTGCACAACTTAAAGATGGCATATATTCTTTGCAGGCATCGACAACCATGCGGTCAATTTCAACCAGAACCACTCGTTTAACGGTATCGTGACGAAGTACCTCCCGACTGGTACCCCCATCGCCTCCTCCGATAATCAAAACATTTTGGGGGTTTGGATGAACAAAAAGGGGAACGTGTGCAATCATTTCATGGTAAGCAAATTCGTCCCGTTCACATAACATGATTATGCCATCGTTTAACAGCATCAGACCATGGTCTTCCGTCTCGATTATATCGATTTGTTGAAATTGGCTTTTGCCTGTAAAAAGTGTTTTTTTTACCCTAAAACTCGTTGCGGTATTTTTTTGGTGGATTTCGGTAATCCAGAAATTTGTAAGATTCGCATCCTTCATTGAATAATCTCCCTGTTCCTGTGGTTGACAAATTGCGGCGAGCCTGCCTGAAATCAAGATCTATGGTTTTTGGATAGAGTCTTATCTCGTGGGAAATCAGGCAGCAGATTCCAGATTAACAAATGTTACAAAATAACCACAGTCAAATTCATAAATACTTTTTTCGGTCATCCGATATCCCGGAAAATTTTTCATCATACTTTCGTATAAAGCTGGAGTGTCGTTATCGCAACTGGCAGTAAGAAGCATGGAATATTTTTGCGGTTTAAATATGGATATAACCTCACTGATCAGCTTGCTAAAATCCTGGTCAATAATATTAGTCTCAAAACTGGCATATGAGCCAATCGGCTGGGGCGTTACATGAATGGTTGCGTAATGTGCTTTTTTGATAGCATTCAGAGAATACCCATAGGGAGAAAAAAGATAGGTATCTCTTTTCATGTCCGGATACAGCCGATCGATGCCGGTAAGTTTTTCTGCAAGTTCAGGATTTTTGGTATAACCGGCGGACAAAATTTTGCTTAAAGACCTGTCCAGACCACACATCAGGATTTGAAAGGTAACATCTTCGGATGGTTCGATGGCGGAATGCGAAGAATAAAAAACATGTACATGGTCGTGATTTGCCGGACCCAGCCGGTAACTTTTGCCCTTAAAAAATTTTTCCACCTGAGCGACATCCGCTTCGAAATCTGAAGGCTGTTCTCCGGGATACATGAAATTTTTTCGTTCATAAAAAGCCATTGCTACGTTTGATTTATCTATGATTTTTAACAGTTCCGGAATCGTATTGACCAGTTGAGTTTGGCCACAAGTGATCATCAGAATCCTGTCCTCCCATACAAAAAGACTTGATTCCGAAAGAAGGTATGCATCCATCCGGCTGTTTTCGATTTTGCTGATAATTTCAGCTCCGCTGGCCTTTACTACCCGTTCCCAGGATCCTGAAGAAAGATTTCGGAACTCACTCATGGGTTCATAAAGGATGATTTCCAGTTTCTTCTCTGGTCCTTCGAATTTACATGAAGTATTTTCCAATTTTTCCTGAGAGTTGTTCATTTTTCGTACAATTCCTATACATCTTTTTCAATCTTTGATAAAAATATCGCTTGGCATCTGAATTAAAACATATAAATAAGATCTTGATTTTTAAATTAAAATGAAAAGATAAAATTCATATTACAATAACAAGTGCCGAACGAACAGTCAAATACAAAAAATGCAGCAATTCTAATTTTGACTCAACCATCAAGATCCGATGCCGGACGTTTATAATCGCTGTCGAAATCGGGATCGGTATCGCTATCGAATATGTTGCCTTTGAGGTGTATTCGATAACGATTCCGACCCCGATCCCGATAGCGAATCCATCATTTCATGTGATTGTCATAATTAGTGACCGGACTGGATTTTGTGTTGTTTTATTTCACCCGTTCTTTACGAAGCGGGAAGGTAGATACTGAAGGTGGTACCTGCACTCTTTTCACTGTAAACCTTGATAAAGCCGCCGTGGTTTTTAATAATGCCGTAAACCGAAGCCAGACCTAACCCAGAGTTTTGTGTCACATTCTTGGTAGTGAAAAATGGATAAAAGATTTTTTCCAGGGTGGCCTTATCCATTCCGATTCCGGTATCGGTTACGGTGACTTTGATATATCTCCCGGGTGTAATCTCAAGCGGCTTAGGGTATGTTTCTGTAAGCGTGACATTTTCTGTCCGGATATAAATGTTTCCTCCATCCGGCATAGCCTGCAAGGCATTTATATAGAGATTAAGAAACACCTGTTTTATTTGATTTTGATCCACCTCTATGGTCCAAAGCTTTTTTTCATATTTCCCGTGGATCCGAACCTCTTCCTGAGTTTGGCTAAAAATTCGGTTCTCGTTTTTTATAAGATCGTTTAGATCTGTCGTCTTAATTTCATACTTGCCTTTCTGAGCAAACCCAAGGAGACTCTGGGTTAGTTTCACTGCACTTTTTATACATTCTTCTATTGTCTTCAAGTGCCCATAGTCAGGATCAGCTATATCCTTGTCCATCATCATCAATGAGACGCTTCCCTGGATTCCCATTAGGATGTTATTAAAATGATGGGCGATACCGCCAGCCAAAAGACTTATGGACGCCATGTTTTGGGGATCATCCCACTGACCCTTAAATTGTTCATATTTTTCATTGACCTGTCCACGCTCGGTAATGTGCTCACAGATTATCAAATTTTCGCCGGTTTCTACCTGGAAGAGTGTGAAGTTGACAAGCTTTTTAGATCCATTCTTGCAATTTACCGTAAATACTCTTGGTTTTTTTTGCTTAATTTCTGACGATGTTAAATCTTCAAGCCAGGCAGAAATCGCCTGATGCCGTTTGTCTGGATCAGGAAATGCCCGTTTAAACCATGTTCTTCCATCGGGGATATCACTGAGATCATATCCAAACATTTTATTGAATTGCGGGTTGATATATTTAAACGTACCGTCTTTAGAAAGCATTACTATTCCAAAAGGAAGGGTTTCGGTTAAAAAGCGGAAGGTTTCGGTCTCAGCTTGTTCCAATTGCTGAACTCGTTTTTTCAATGCTTCGTAGGTGGGTTTGTCATGTATGTTCACTCGGGTCAAAATAAGACCACTTTCTTGAAATTTAATTGTTATTGTAAAACTCTAGTTTTAATACAATATGAATTCAAATGACTTTAATAAAGTAACAAGCAAGTTTTGTGCCTATTAAAAATATTTCAAATAATCTCCTCAAACACATAAAAATAGTCCGGTAAAATAAGAATTTTTCGATTTTATAGGAATAAAATTAGTGGTAATCAGACTCAAATTTTAATCTTCGAAATACTCAATGTAAGTCTGTAGTTAAAATTTTCGTCTTTCTTGATCTTAACAAAAATCCTGGTTTTCGTTCGGGCACTAAATGGGTAGACGAAATTATTGAAACCTGTTATGAAAACCGTAAAATCAGTTTTAAAATACCGGTTATGTTTCCATGATTGCGGGAGGAATGAGTGGTATCTGCAGACTATATAATCAGAACAATGTCTCGTGATGAAATCAATACGGCTATTGAATGGGCTGCATCCGAAGGGTGGAATCCGGGATTATATGATGCTGACTGTTTTTATGAGACCGATCCGGAAGGATTTTTGGTTGGGGAACTCCATCATAAACCGATTGCGACGATTTCGGCTGTAAAATACGGTAAAACGTTTGGGTTTCTGGGATTTTATATCGTCAAACCGGCGTATCGAAAGCAAGGTTATGGGCTATCAATATGGAACGTAGGTCTTAATCGTTTATCAGGACGAAATATTGGCCTAGATGGTGTTGTCGCGCAACAGGATAATTATAAAAAATCAGGCTTTCAACTAGCGTATCGAAATATCCGATATGAAGGAATAAGTGATGGCAACCATCCTGATATACCAGGGATTATCAATATATCGCAGGTGCCCTTTAATTTCCTTGAACGTTATGATCGACCATTATTTCCTGATACACGGTCTCAGTTTCTAAGATCATGGCTGCATCAACCGGATAGCGTTGCCTTGGGTATTATGCAAGATGGAGTCCTTTCAGGCTATGGCATGATCCGGGTTTGTCGATCAGGATATAAAATCGGGCCGCTTTTTGCGGATAATCCAAAACTTGCACAGTCTCTTTTTATTTCTCTGAAATCGAAGGTTGAACCGGGACAACTTTTCTATTTCGATGTTCCTGAAATAAATCAGGATGCAGTTTCTCTAGCCGAGCAACATCACATGAAAGTCGTCTTTGAAACCGCAAGGATGTATAAGGGTGTCTGTCCTGATTTATCCGTCAAAAAAATTTTTGGCGTGACAACATTTGAACTCGGTTGACACATTGTGCTGCCAATCCTGGCTGTGAAGCTGTTTTTATAAGGAGATTAAATAATGTCAATCCAGGAAATTTCACTAAACGATTTGAATCCCACTGAATTTATCGAAGCGCAATGTCGTCTGATTTCTAAACAGGTTGGCAAATCTAAGGCTGTCAATGCCCTTTCAGGCGGCGTAGATTCATCGGTTACAACTTTGCTGGCTCATCGTGCCCTGGAAGATCGCCTGCTCACCTACTTTATTGACAACGGTCTGATGCGTGAAGGGGAACCGGAGTTTGTGGTTTCCGGCATGAAACAACTAGGTGTTCAGGTCGAGCTGGTGGATGCTCGCCAGGAATTTTTTTCTGCCTTGAAGGGTAAGACTGATCCCGAAGAAAAACGTCAGGCGATCACCGATACGTTTTACAAAAATGTGTTTGGCCGCTTGGTTAAAGAAAGCGGCGCTGCTTATTTGCTTCAGGGGACAATTTATACAGATGTGGAAGAAACGGTGGCCGGGATCAAACGCCAGCATAATATTCTGGCTCAGCTCGGTATTGATACCAAAGCAGCTTACGGTTACACTGTTATTGAACCGCTTATCCGCCTGCGCAAAAGCGGGGTCCGTGCGATTGGAAAAGCGCTGGGTATGCCCAAAGATATGTATCATCGTGTTCCCTTTCCCGGACCTGCTTTGGGCGCAAGGGTCATCGGCGAAGCAACTCCAAAGCGAATCGCCCTGGTAAGAAAAGCAACAGTTGTAGTTGAAGATGTGCTTTCCGCAATTGATGCGTTTCAGTACATGGCTATTTTGCATGAAGACAGAGTAACCGGTATTCGCGATGGCAAACGGGAGTATGGTTTTCAAATTGAAATTCGTTGCTGGGACAGCCGGGATGCCGTGACAGCATCGCCAACCCAAATTTCTTTTGAATTGCTTCGCAAAATGGCGGATCGAATTACATCAGAAGTTCCTGGTGTAGTGAGTGTCACCTACAATATCACACCGAAACCACCCTCTACGATTGAAGCCTTATGAAGGGATAGTATGAAAGGAGAAAGTTAAATGACGGTGAAAATTATGCCCTGTTTGGACATGCAAAACGGACGGGTCGTGAAAGGGGTTCAATTTGTTAATATTCGTGACGCCGGTGATCCGGTGGACTGCTGCCTTGCTTACTGCAAAGCAGGTGCGGATGAAATTGCCCTTTTAGATATTACTGCTACCGTTGAAGGCCGTGAAACTATGCTGGATGTGGTTAAAAAGGTTGCTGATGCGGCTACGGTTCCCTTTACGGTAGGCGGTGGAATTAACGATGTCACCTCGGCATCTGCCGTCCTGGAAGCCGGAGCCGACAAGATCGCCACCAGCAGTGCTGCTTTTCGAAAACCGGAGGTTATTCGGGATATGGTCAAGGAATTCGGTTCCCAGTGTGTTACAGTGGCCATTGATGCAGCAGTAAACAATACATTGCCCTCAGGATACGAAGTATATATTGATGGTGGACGTACTGCGACCGGTGCAGATGCCATTGAATGGGCCAGGAAAGTTGATGGCTATGGTGTATCTGTTATTTTGCCGACCAGCAAAACCACCGATGGTGTAAAAACAGGATATGATCTGCCTTTGATCCAAAAAATCAAAGCAGCAACTTCTGCTGAGATAGTAGCTTCCGGGGGAGCGGGTAAGCTTGAACATTTTTATGATGCTGTGCAGGCCGGTGCCACCATCCTTTTGGCTGCCTCTGTATTTCATTTCAATATCATTGCGATTGAAGATCTGAAAGCATATCTTAAAGGGCGCGGCGTTTCAGTCAAATAAATACGTAGAATTAATACTGTGACAGGAAATCAGACCGGCAGCAGCGCTAATGTCATGCTGCTGCCATTTTTTATTTGGGTTATAGTAATGTTACTGTATTCCGGTATGAAGACCCAAAATTTCATCATTATTGCCCGACCGAAAAACAGGATTTTTCGTAATGAACGAATAGGGACATCTTTTATTCCGGGGAAACCATCAGACGCTATTTAGCCGAAAAAGTCTCCAACTTTTCCTTAAGCTGTGTCAGAAGATATTCCGGGGATTTTCTATTCAGCATTTCATGAAACTGGCTTCGATAATTTTTGATCATACTAACTCCCTCTATTCTTACATCATAGATAAGCCATTTTTCTCCTTTTAACGTCAGTGAATAGTCGACTGGAATCTCCCGGTCTTCGACCTCAATCACAGTGTTGACCCTGGCTTTGGATCCCGAGGTAAAATAATCACCAAAGCGCACTTTTTCGCCGGAATATTCGTAATTCCCTATTTTTTTAAAGTAATTTTTTTCAAGAAACTCCTGAAAAAGACGTATAAATTCTTCTCTCTGATCTTCGGAAAATTTTCGCCAGTGAACTGCCAATGTTCTGCGGGCAATCTCTTCTTTATAGAAAAAATCAACGGCAATTTCTCTGAGCAGTTCAATTCGTTTTGCAGGAGCAGCATTTTCGAATTCATCACTTTGAAGAAGGGACAGTACTTTGTTAACACGATCTTTGATCGTTTCCAGAGGTGTGGAGATACCAAAGCAGGGCACGGAAATTGTCAATAACAAAAAAGCAATGCACCCGATATATATTTTTTTATTATAATTCATCAGATAACTCCTTCCGAATAAACATATAAACTATTTTTCTTTTCTTTTAACCTCATTCTGCCCGAACCGACAAACAAATGCAAACATAAAGATTCTGCATTATATTTTAAATTATAGTCAATCGAAATCAAAAGAGAGAAACATTTTTTGTTGACAAAAAAATGTCTATGCTCTATAAAATTATTTTCATAATTTCTACGCTAGAAAGCGTTACGATAGTTTACTGTAAAACCTATAAATCAGGTCACGAAGGCTGAGGCAAAAGAAAAATACTCGGTATTTGAGGCCTTTTTTTTCGGATAAAAACTAATTTTGGATGTAGACCCGGTTTCTTTTTTTTAAAAAATTACCGGGGGATTTAATATTTAAAAACAAGGCCACGAAGGTCATTTCTTTCTAAACAGGAAACGACCCCGTGGCTTTTTTATTTTGGACGCTTAATAAAATTGTCCGGCGAACAGGAGGTTCAAATGATTCGATATATACCGGTGTGGATGGTTTTCGTGTTTTTCATATCCATATCATTTAGCGGGTTCGCCGAATCCGGCGACA
>JAGYNR010000004.1 GCA_018399715.1 Desulfobacterales bacterium
ACATTCTTAGTTTATTGATAGTATTAGGTGGGTAAAAAAATTACCCGACCAAAATATCGCGGGGTGGAGCAGTCTGGTAGCTCGTCGGGCTCATAACCCGAAGGTCGGAGGTTCAAATCCTCCCCCCGCTACCAGCTTTCAGAAAATCTCCAGAACAGTATCCAAGAATCATCATGAAAAATGAGGAAAAAGCCATAAATTTCCAACTTTTACATGAAGGATTAAAATCAAGGATAAATCCGGAATCGCTTCGATATTATATTTTTTATTTCTCCATCTTTTCCCCCGGACAGTTAGATATCTACCTACACCACGCAGTGGCGGGTTAAGTACTGTGATGTACGGCTAAACAATCCATTGGCCAATCAATTTGAATGAGATCATTTATAAAAATAATACGCCCGACATCAGCCTTTTTATTACCAGTGATAATAGTCAGTGCGGCGTTTGCGGATAGCACCAAAGGTGTTAGCACTTCAGGCACAACAGATATGAATGATGATGTGGTAATACTGATAATCTACGTGTTGCTGGCATTAGGCTTTTCATTTCTTTGTTCCGTGGCAGAGGCGGTTATCTTGAGTATTACGCCTTCATATATTGAGGGCTTGAAAAAAAAGCGACCAGAGCACGCGGTAGCCTTGAAACGGCTGAAACAGGACAAAGTGGACCGGGCGCTTGCAGCTATCTTAACATTGAACACTATTGCGCATACAGTCGGGGCTATCGGGGCCGGTGCCAAAGCAACCATCATTTTTGGGAGTTCTTGGTTTGGTCTGTTTTCAGCGGGAATGACATTGATGATTCTTTTCTTTTCTGAAATTGTTCCTAAAACCATTGGTGCCATCTATTGGTCAAAACTTACCAGACCAATTGCCTTTTTTGTGAATATGCTGATCGTCTTGCTATATCCGATAGTTTGGCTCTCGGAGAGAGTTACAAGGCTGATTGCACACGGAAAGAACTTGCCGGTATTTAGCCGGGATGAGTTCATTGCAATGGCACGCTTTGGCGAATATACCGGGCATATCCAAAAGAAAGAGTCCCGGATTATTCGAAACCTCTTTCGGTTTGAGTCGTTGAAAGTAACAGATATTATGACGCCACGCACTGTTATTTCAGCATTATCCGAAGAAATGTCAATTTTAAAGGCATTGAAGTGCGTCACTCAAGCACCATTCTCCCGCTTACCGCTCTACAAAAGAAACATAGACGACATAACCGGTTTTGTTCTGAAAGATGATGTTTTGATATTCAATGCACAGGGACGGGGGGATGAAAAGCTCAAGTCTTTGAAGCGTGACATACTAGCCATTCCGGAGACAATATCATTGTCGGTTTTATTGGAATATTTTCTCAAGAATCGTCAGCAGATCGCCATTGTTGTTGATGAACACGGCGGCACCAGAGGACTGGTGACTCTCGAAGATTTGATAGAAACATTAATGGGCATGGAAATCATGGATGAAACAGATAATGTCGAAGACATGCGGGTCTTGGCGCGAAAGCAATGGATAGAACGTGCCAGGGCGCTGGGGGCAGAAGTTGAAATAGCAGAGCAGTGCAATGCCGAACGCGACACTTCTCCGAATGCAGACAAGTAACCCCGGTGAACGTGAACGCCGAATTCATATACGAGTGTCTAAATCGGGTTGGTAAAGTAGCAAGGTCTCCACAGGAACCACCTGTAAGGATTTGGGAGAGCAAACAAAGGGCCCTAAAAACATAAGACCGGCAATCCGGTTACACGTGTTGCTAATCTGAGCGAGTGACTATTTTTTTACCAGATCTACTCCCAGCTCAAGTGCCTGACGGTTAATAGCCAGAAATTCAGGCCGGATTCGGTTTTCAAGGACTTTCATGATAGATTCGGGATATACTAACTTTGTCAGCTCAATAACAGCGCCGAGCATACAGATATTCAATACGATGGGTTTTCCGATTTTTTCCATTACAGTGCGGTATATGGGAAGTTCCCATTGGACAGCATCCACTTTTTTGTGGGTTTCCACATACCTGGTATCGGTAATTAAAATTCCGCCCGGCCGGATAATGCCATAAAATTTATTATAGGATTCCTGGGTCAGGCAGACCAGTATATTCGGCTGGTTCACTTTCGGAAAGTGAATGTCTGTGTCACTGATGATCACTTCACTGCGTGTCGCTCCCCCTCTGGCTTCCGGTCCATAGGACTGCGATTGTACCGCGATCAGATTTTCATACATGACAGCGGCTTCCGCCAGAATGATAGCTGCGGTGATCACGCCTTGTCCCCCCGAGCCAGAAAAAACCAGTCTGCATCTTTCCATAACCGTTATCCCTTTTCCCCTTGTGCTGTTTCGATGATCTTTTCATATTCCCTGCAGTATTCCGGCAGATCTTTTCTTACAAATATACCCCGCTCAATCAGATTCGGATTTTCCTGTTTGGCCTTGGAGCCAATGGGTGTTGTGAAATCCCGAAAAAATTTGACCATTTCAACGGCAGAGCCCATTTTATTTTTTCTTCCGAAATGGGTCGGACACTGAGTTAAAACTTCAACGACCGAAAAGCCCTCATGAAAAATAGCCTCTTTGAAGATATTGGACATCTGCTTGACATGATAAGTGGTGGTGCGGGCCACAAAAGTAGCTCCGGCGGATCTGGCCAACTTCACCACATCAAAGGCTTGGTCAATATTGCCAAACGGTGCGGTGGTGGCCAGCTTTGCATAGCCGGTGAGCGGGCTGTACTGTCCGCCGGTCATTCCGTAGATACGGTTATTCATCACAATGGCCGTGATGTCAATATTACGTCTGGCTGCATGGATAAAATGGTTTCCGCCGATGGCAAGGGCGTCGCCGTCACCCATGGGGACAATCAGTGTCAGCTCCGGGCGACTCATTTTAACCCCTGTGGCAAAAGCCAGAGCACGGCCATGAAGGGTATGAAGCGTGTGAACATCCACATAGCCGGATATCCGCGAAGAACAGCCAATACCTGAGACCATCACAATTTCATTTTTACTGATGCTCAATGTATCGAAGGTCCGGAGCAACGCATTAAGAATCATACCGTGACCGCATCCGGGGCACCACATGTGTGGGAAAAACCGTTCCCTGATATAATCTTTAATCGCCATAAATTATACTCCTCTTCCCTGAATGAGACGAAGAATGTTTCTGATATCCGTTGGCGTGATAAAAATGCCGTCAACGCGATTGGCCAGAAATACCCGGTCCGGGTGTTCAACCGCCAGTTTGACATGTTGAAAAATTTGTCCAAGATTCATCTCTACTACGACAATGTATTTTGCCTTCTGACATTTTTCACGGATAAGGTCGTAATTAAAAGGCCACAATGTCTGAAGCTCCAAAAGGCCGAGAGATTCACCCCGCCCTCGTCGGTTTATCACTACGTGAAGAGCGGATCTGGCGGAAGCGCCATAGGATATGAGCACTGTCTGAGCATCCTCCAGATAATATTCTTTATACCTGGAGATGACATGAACGTTGTTTTTGATCTTGTCGGTAAGATGATGAATTAACCCGTGGACAACTCCGGGGTTATTCGATGGAAATCCCCACATATCGTGATAAAGACCGGTGACATTATAACGATGAACCCCTCCGAAATCAGATATAGGCAACCGGCCGTCTTCTCTCGGAAGATACGGATGGAAATCGACGCCATCGGGTACGGAAGTTCTAAGCCGTTCCACCAGGGGGATAGCTCCTTTTTCCGGTACGATCAGCCGTTCTCTCATGTGCCCGACCAGTTCATCGAATAACAAAATAACCGGAGTCCGGTAAGTTTCGGCAATATTGAAAGCCTCCACCGTAATGTTGAATACTTCCTGATGATTGGACGCCGTCATTGCTACGATATCATGATCGCCATGAGTTCCCCATCGCGCCTGACAAACATCTCCCTGAGACACTTTGGTCGGTAGGCCGGTAGACGGTCCCCCGCGTTGAACATTGACAATCACGCAGGGTATCTCTCCCATGACCGCATAGCCCAAAGCCTCCTGCATCAGAGAAAAGCCGGGACCGCTGGTGGCAGTCATGGCTTTAATCCCGGTCAGCGATGCACCGATGATCGCACATATGGAACTGATTTCATCTTCCATCTGAATAAATTTACCTTTATGCTTCGGCAATTCTGAAGAAAGCATTTCGGCAATCTCGGTGGAGGGCGTAATGGGATAACCAGCGAAAAATTCTAGTCCGGCATATAACGCCCCTTCAACACAAGCCTCATTTCCCTGTACGAACTTTAACGTTCCTTCCATGTCTTCTCTTTGCCTTCTCCATTAAATAATGACAAAATTTAAGTAGATCCTGTTTGCTCTGTTTCAGTTTCCGGTTCCGTCTCGATTTCAATTGCCAGATCAGGGCATAACATCTCACAAAATCTGCACGCAATACAGTCCTCCGGACGAACTGCTTGCGCCTTGTCCTTGTCATCTAACTCCAAAACGTTTTTGGGACAAAACGCAACACAAATTCCGCAACCCTTGCACCATTCCCGGTTAATATGGTGTTTTTTTAATTTTTCTTTTGCCATGAATTTTTCCTCAAGGTATTTTAACATCTGTTTTATAGGTGATTCATAAGAAAGGAATACGGATTTGTCAAGGAATTGTCTATGCAGATTCTATTCAAAACATCATATATTTATGATATACGGGCTAAAAAGAAAATCATTAATTTTTGGTCTTTGAACGGCCTGTAACTGAAACTGAGTTTAGGTGTAAATCTGCTACCACACATGGGAAAATGATGGATCAAGGCAAACTGTTTGATAATAACGAATTGAAAAAAAACCTGGATGCAGCCATTGAAAATGCATGTCAATGGTTGAAAAAGCGACAAGCTCCGGAAGGATTTTGGATGGGCGTGCTTGAATCCAATTCATGTATGGAGGCTGAATGGCTGCTGGTTTTGTTTTTTTTGGGAGTCACCGATAATGTTAAAACAGAAGGATTAATGAAAGGAATCCTTAATAAACAGCGGCCGGATGGTTCTTGGGAGGTTTATTATGATGCGCCGCAAGGTGATATCAATACTACAGTGGAAGCCTATGCAGCACTGAAAGCCTGGGGAATGAAGGCGGAAGCAGCTCCTTTGAAAAAGGCGAGAAAGTGGATACTCGCCCATGGAGGCCTGTCAAAAATACGGGTTTTTACCCGCTATTGGCTGGCGCTGATCGGTGAATGGCCATGGGATAAAACACCGAATGTACCCCCTGAAATCATTTGGTTTCCGCTCTGGTTTCCCTTTAATATATATAATTTTGCCTGCTGGGCACGGACTACCATGGTTCCGCTGAGTATTTTGTCGGCACGTCGGGCGGTTCGATCATTGCCGGCAGAGGCAAGACTAAACGAGCTCTTCCCGGAGGGGCGTTCGGCAATGGATTACAACTTGCCCCAAAAAGGCGGCATAGTTTCCTGGGAGCGAGTTTTTTTAACAATTGACCGTTTTTTACATACCTTTCAAAAAAGGGCTTTGACACCGGGGCGGGAAACGGCCATTAAAGTTTGCCTGGAATGGATTATCCGGCATCAGGAGGCTGACGGCACGTGGGGAGGAATCCAGCCGCCCTGGGTCTATAGTCTGGTAGCGCTGAGCGTGGAAGGCTACCCGGTTTCTCATCCCATGATACATAAATCAATTTCAGCCATCGATACCCATTGGTCATACAGGCGTGACAATGCACTTTACATTCAGGCTTGTGAATCGCCGGTATGGGACACAATACTGGCATTGATGGCGATGGAAGATGCCGGATACGATTATTGTCAAATGCCGGCAATGCAACAAGCAGCCAACTGGCTGTTAAAAAAACAGGTCATGGCTTCCGGTGACTGGCAGATAAAACTTAAAGACGTGGAGCCCGGAGGATGGTCCTTCGAGCATGAAAATTTGAAATATCCGGATGTAGATGATACCGCGGTAGCATTAATTGTTTTGAACCGGCTGTCTTCAGCAGCCAAAGAATCAAGTGAATTTTCTGTGGCTATCGATCGTGCAGTGAGGTGGATTATTGCCATGCAATGTCACAACGGTGGATGGGGTGCATTTGATATCAACAATGACAAGCGTTTAATCACCAAAATTCCATTTTTTGATTTTGGAGAGGCTCTGGATCCCCCTAGTGTAGATGTCACCGCACATGTTATTGAGGCACTGGGAAATTTGGGGATGACAATTGATCATCCCGTTGTGAGCAGGGCCGTCAATTTTATTCATTCTGAACAGGAATTACAGGGAAGCTGGTTCGGTCGATGGGGTGTCAACCATCTTTACGGCACAGGTGCAGTTTTACCGGCATTAAAAGCTGTGGGCGAAGATATGTCTCGCCGTTACATTCAAAAAGCGGCAGATTGGATCGTTTCCTGCCAGAACCCGGACGGCGGATGGGGGGAGACCTGCGGGTCTTATATGGCAAATGAGCTACGGGGAAAAGGGGAGAGCACGGCCTCACAAAGTGCATGGGCATTGATGGGGCTATTGGCTGTCAGCGGTCGGCGGTACCGGCAAAGTATTGAAAGAGGCGTCGGTTATTTGATCAAAACGCAACGGCAGGGTACCTGGAATGAACCGCAGTATACCGGTACGGGTTTTCCGGGATATGCCGTAGGTGAGCGAATCGATCTGGCCAATAAACGTCTGTCTTTAAAATTGCAACAGGGAATTGAATTGGGCAAAGGGTTTATGATTAACTACAACTTGTACCGCCATTATTTTCCACTGATGGCCCTCGGACGGGCCCGCAGGTTTTTAAACCATGAACAGCTCAAATGGTCAGAAGTCAGAGATCAGAGGTAATTAGATCAACAATCAGCAATCAACAATCATTATTGTCATGAACCTTTATTGCAGAAATACAATATTTCGTCGGTTTTTTGGGACCGCGGTCATCCGTATGATTTTAGCGGCGGTGATTATCGGTACAGCCGCCTTCCAAACCAGCTACGCAACGAAAACAGATGACCCGACAACGGTTATAGAACAGTTTAATGCCAAATTGCTGGAGGCCATGAAGGGCGGCAAAGAAGCCGGATACACTGGTCGTTATCGGATCTTGGAACCGGTTATCCGTGAGGTATTCGCCTTCAACCTGATTGTTCGTATATCATCAGGTAACTATTGGCTATCTTTGAGCAATGAGCAACGCCAACGGTTGACTGGATTGTACCGGCAATGGTCAACCGCAGTTTATGCCCAGCGGTATGATTCCTTTAACGGACAGTATTTTAAGCTAATATCTCCTGCCCATCCCCTTGACAGCAAGGTTACCATTGATACACAAATGATCAAAAAGAACGGAGATACGGTTTCATTTTGTTATAAACTGATCAACATTAAAGGGCAGTGGAAAATCGTTGATATTCATGTAAAAGGGATCAGTCAGCTCGCAACCACCCGGGCGCAATTTATCAGTGTGCTCAGACGTGACGGCTTTGACGGGTTGGAAAAGTTACTTCTGGAAAAAATAAAAACCTCGCAGGCTGTAAATCATTAAATATGATAGTCTTGATTTTGGGCAATGAATTGGGTTGTCTTTTGAAAAATCGGAATGATGGATGATACGGCACTTGCAAAGCCCCCGTTTTTTTGTAATAGCGTTGGTTGCAGGACTGGCCATTGTTGTAATGTTGCTGCTAAAAGAAGGGATCAGGGAAGTTTGGACAGCCCTGATGATGGTCGGCTGGAATATTTTCTGGTTGCTGGCGTTTCGGTTTGTGCCCATGGCAATAGATGCGGCCGGGTGGCGATACCTGGTTGTATGCCCCGCTGTTCCGGGCTTTGCCGGTTTTTTGTTGTATCGATGGGCCGCCGAATCCTGTAATACGCTTTTGCCGGCTGCTCAGGTAGGCGGTCACCTGGTCCGGGCTCTGATGTTGGCCCGTCGGTTGCCCTCCCGGGCTATGGCCGGAGCTTCCGTTGTGGTTGACTTTACGGTGGGGGTTGGCACCCAGTTTCTGTTTATTATGGGCGGACTCTTGCTGTTACTGTTTGAGGTGCCCCCGGCTTCGAACATGGCTTTTGCCGTAATCGTGTCGGGTGGGCTCCTGGTGATGGGCGGCTTTATTTTTGTTCAGTATCGGGGCATATCCGGTGTTTTTAACCGAATTGCCTCGCGCTTTATGAATAACCGTCAGATGATGCAGGTTGCGGGTGGTTTGGAGGCACTTGAAAAAGAAGCGTATCGTCTGTATTCGGATTATCATCGATGGATAATATGCGCCTTTGTGCGGTTTGCCGGCTGGATGATGAAAAGTGGTGAAACCTATCTGGTGCTTCTTTTTTTGGGGGCTTCCCCATCAATTACGGAAGCCGTGATTCTTGAAGCTGTTGGTATAGCTGCCAATAGTTTTGGTTTTCTGGTACCGGGGGCTGTTGGGGTGCGCGAGGGAGGCATTTTTGCCGTTGCCGCCTTACTGGGGATATCTCCGGAGACGGCTCTGGCGCTTGCACTGATCAAACGGGGCAGGGAACTGGCGGTGGGGCTTCCCGGTTTGGCGGCATTGCTCATCTTTGAAAAGGATATCCTGTTAAGTCCCCGCATGTATATTAGAAAAAAAGCCGGTAATACCAAAGAGACAAATTGAGATGTTGCGCTGCCTTCGTGAACATACCCCTTGTCTTCCGGATTGGCTGCCCGGATTGATTGTTCGAAGGGCGCCATTGATTCTGATTTTTTCACTGGTGCTGACGGTTGGCCTGACCGTTTATACCGTTTTGACCTTTCAAATCGATACGGATTTTACCAAGATGGTATCCGACAGATTAGCGTTTCGCCGGGAACTCAACCGATTCAACCATGCTTTTCCTCAGTTTCATAATTCCCTCCTTTTGGTAATCAAGGCGACAACACCCGAAAAGGCCGCAATTGTACGCGATGTATGTGTCGAACATTTGCAGGGACAACCGGAGGTTTTTCGGTCTGTTTTTGCCCCGCGAGGAAATACCTTTCTCGCCGCAAATGCTCTTTTGTATCGAACTCCCGAGGAATTGGTGAAGATGGCTGACAATCTGGCAGTTATGCAGCCGTTTCTGGGATCGATGGCCCGGGAGATGAGCCTGGAAAATCTTTTTACAATGCTGGCCAGGATATTTAGTACTGATACCGACGGTTTGGATCAGGACCGGCTGAATCTTCTGCTGGCCGAATTGAATGAGACGGTTGTAAAAGTATCTTCAGGCAAAAGTAATTGGATTTCCTGGCAGAATTTAATGAGAGGACAGTCAGCAGATAAGATGTGTCGTGAATTTGTGATACTGGTTCCCTGCCTGGACTATTTCTCCTTAAATCCCATTAAAACTGCCATGAACCATATTGAGCGTGTCAGGACAGAAATTATCCGAAAAGACTTTGCAGATGTCTCGGTAAATGTCACCGGAAAACTGGCCTTAAATGTGGATAACCTGATCAGTGTGCGTAGGGGCATCTGCTTGGCAGGTGGTGTTTCGCTCGGGATGGTGCTGGTCATATTGATTTGGGGCTTAAAATCCGGCCGTATGGTTATTTTCAGCCTGATCACGCTCCTGACAGGACTTGGCTGGACATTTGGGTTTGCCATGCTGGCCATCGGCCGGCTTAACATTATATCTATTACCTTTGTGGTTTTGTTTGTTGGTTTGGGCATTGATTACAGC
Source organism: Desulfobacterales bacterium (assembly GCA_018399715.1). GTDB lineage: Bacteria > Desulfobacterota > Desulfobacteria > Desulfobacterales > SKZT01 > M55B149. The sequence goes on from JAGYNR010000004.1 coordinate 9,651, forward strand.
ATTCAATTTTGTTTGCGGTACAAAGAACTGATTGAAAACGGACAACATCACATCGGTGCAATTCGGCAAACATTGCAGGATATCGGCAATACCCTGTTACTGTGTTCTTTGACAACAGCTACCGGATTTTACGCATTTGTTCCCACATCCTACAGCGGAGCCTCTGAACTGGGGCTGATTGCCGGAACCGGCATGTTTGTCAATTTGCTGGTCAATATCACCGTGTTGCCATCGCTGATTTACTTGTGGCCACCGCTGTTCGTAAAGCGTCTATCGTCTTCCCGAAAATTAAAAACCATTATTTTTGGCATTCCTGTTCGGTTTCCCAAAATCGTTTTGATTGTGTCGGCTGCTGTTTTTCTGGTTAGCCTTTTTTTGTTACCCAAGGTGCGGTTTGACTATAATCCCATCAACTTAAACGATCAGAAAGCACCGTCTGTAAGAACGGCCCGGGAATTGCTGAAACAATCAGATACCTCGATCTGGACGGCTTCTGTACTGTGTGATTCTGCCGAAGAAGCAAATCGGATGGCCCAGCGTCTGGAAACGCTGCCGGAGGTTGAACATACGATGATGCTTGATGATCTCGTACCCTCCGGTCAGGCGCAAAAAATTCGACTGATCGAAGAGATGGCCTGGTTTATGCCGGTTGTCGATGCCAATAGCCATATTGTCGAAAATTCGGTTGAAAATGTCATTGCGGCACTGAATCAATTCCGAAACGCTCTTTGCGGTTATCGGGACAACACCTCCGGAGGTTCAGACGAATCCAGGGGGATAATAGATGATATTGATCTTCTGATGAAACGGCTGGATAATTCGGACGAAGCAACCATCATTATCGATCAGTTGGAAACGGCTATGCTGGTTCCGTTGATGTATCTTCTGAAACAGCTTTCGGGATTAATGCAACCGCAAATCTTTACAGCCGAACAATTACCGGTGGAACTAAAATCCCGGTATATATCAGGTAGTATTTATCGGGTAGAAGTATTTCCCCGGAAAAATCTGAACAATTTGGAAGCACTTGAACAGTTTGTTACCGCGGTTAAAAAAACCGCACCACGGGCTACCGGCACGCCGGTCGGCATTGTCGGTGCAGGTCAGGCTATATCGAAAGCATTTATGCAAGCATTTATCATTGCGCTTTCAGCCGTTACAATCCTGTTGGTTTTTGCCACGCCAAGGTTTGGGGAGGTCTTACTGATTCTTGCACCCCTGATCATTTCTTTGGGGCTGACTGCCGGCGCTACCGTAATTTTTGAAATTCCCTTCAACTTTGCTAATATTATTGTGGTTCCCCTGTTGCTGGGTATCGGCTTGGATTATGGTATTCATCTGGTCCATCGATTTCGTTTACAATCGGTTGATGATAAGACAATTCTTTCGACCAGCACGGCCAGGGGCGTTTTGTTCAGCGCCTTGAGTACGATTTTAAGTTTCAGCAGTCTTTCTGTTTCATCCCATCGGGGAACTGCCAGCATTGGTATCATGTTGAGCCTGAGTGTTACAATCATGATCGGATGCACACTGGTGGTGCTACCGGCCTTGTTGCAAATCTTTTCAGCACGGTTTTTATCCGGCGGCGCGAATGAAAGGAGCATTTAATGGAGTTAGTTATTGGCGGCAGCGGGTTTATCGGTTGTCGGTTGGTAGAAATTTTAAAACGAAACCGGCAGCGGGTAAGGGTTTTTGATATAAATCCCTATCCGGTTGACGAATCTGTTCAACCGGATGAAATGATGGTTGGTACGGTTTTAGATTTGAATGCGCTGATGGCTGCACTGAAAGACTGCCATAATGTGTATCATCTGGCGGCAAACCCCATGCTTTGGCATCCGCAATCCGGGATCTTTGACCAGGTCAACCGGAAAGGAACCGAAAATGTTGTCACAGCAGTTAACAGGGCGGATGTCAGGCGACTGGTCTATACCAGTACCGAGTCCATACTGGTCCCGCCCAACCACAAAGGTCCTGTTAATGAGGATGTTCGGACTTCCTTGGCTGATATGATCGGGCCATACTGCCGGTCAAAGTTTTTGGCGGAACGCTGTGTCTTAAAACTGGCAAAAAGCGGATTTCCGGCTGTGATTGTCAACCCAACCATGCCAATAGGTCCCTGCGACCGGAATCTGACTCCCCCGGGACAAATGATTCGTAATTTTCTGTTGGGAAAAATCAAGGGATATATGGACGGTAGTCTCAATATCGTAGATGTTCGGGATGTCGCGGCCGGTCATTTTCTGGCGATGCAAAAGGGCATTTCCGGCAGGCGATATATCCTGGGCGGTACCAATTTGTCAGTTAAAGATTTTTTTGATCGGCTGGCTGCCTTGTCAGGTTGTCCGGCACCTCGTTTCAAAATACCATATTTTATGGCACTGGCCTTTGCATACATAGAGGAGGCATACGCCGGCCTGACAGGCCGGCGGCCTTTGAGCTCTGTTACCGGTATACGGCTGCTTCGAAGGTCACTGATCTTTGACAGTACCCGGACATGGCGTCAGTTGGATCATACCTGCTATTCTGTTGATGACACTTTAAAAAATTCGGTTTTCTGGCATCGTCAAAAGCTGATAGAAGAAGGTACAACAATATAATTACTCAAAAAAACATCGTTGATTTTTTGGGGAAACAAAAATATAGTTGATGAGCTATATCGATTTGGTTTGCTTCAGTAGATGAAAATAAACACCAGAGAACATGACACGAATTTTTTTGTCATAATTTTAAAATCTAATGATTACGTTGATAATGGTCAGAATGAAATTTATCAAAAAGATAGCCTGGAGGTTTTTATGAGAAAAATTTCAATGATAATTTTTGTATTAGTTGCATTTGGACTTTCTGGCTGTGCCACAAAGTATCCACCGCCCAGCTCACAACTTACCATCGCTACTTCTGCCATCAGTCAGGCAGAAAAAGCCGGCGCTTATGAATCAGCACCGGTTGAACTCAAGGCAGCACGGAAAAAATTGGAACAGGCTAAAGAATCTATGAAAAACCAAGATAACCTGACTGCTAAATGGCTTGCGGAACAAGCTACAGTAGATGCAAATCTTGCCGAAGCAAAAGCACGGTCAATAAAAAGTCAGAAAACGGTTCAAGAAATAAAAGAGAGTATTGAGACACTTAAAAAGGAAATCGAAAGAAAATCTGTTCGCTGATTCAATACGATTTGAAATATTAGGAGACTAAAAAAATATGAAAATAAAAAAAATAGATAACGTTGTCATCCTTGTGTCTTTCTGTCTGGGGATGCTTTTTATGAGCGGCTGTGCTACTACTAAACAGGAAAATCCCTTACTTCTTAGTGCGCATAATGCTTTTACTCAAATACAAAATGATCCGAATATCAACAAGTACGCTCCTTTGGAGCTTCAGGAGGCAAAGATTGCAATTGAAGATGCCCAAAAAAGTTGGGAAGTTGGGGATGATTCGGCCAAAGTTGAACACCTTGCCTACATGGCAAAGCAGAAAGCTCTTATTGCCAGTGAAGTTTCCTCAATGAAAAAAGCTGACAAGGAGATAGAATCTGCCAGCACAGAACGAAGTTTGGTCCTTTTGGAGGCCCGCACCAAAGAGGCGGAACAATCATTGAGTGAAGCTGAAAAAGCTCGTAGGGAAGCCGAAATTCAGCGCCTTACGGCTCAAGAGGAACGTCGTGCTGCAGATAAAGCACTCAGGGAGGCCAAGAGACTGGAAGCAAAAATTGCTGAGATGAATGCCAGACAAACCGAGCGTGGTCTTGTTTTGACACTGGGAGATGTTTTATTCGATACCGGGAAAAGTAGTCTCAAACCAGGCGCATTTTTAACCATTGATAAACTCGCTGAATTTCTTAAAGAATATCCCAATAGAAGAGTACAGATTGAGGGGTTTACAGATAGTGTCGGTTCTGAGGAATACAATCTTGACCTTTCTGTTCGTCGTGCTGAAGCAGTTCGAAATGCATTAAACGGCCGTGGAATAGAACTGGATCGTATTCTTTATCGAGGATACGGCGAGATGTATCCGGTTGCAAACAATGACAATCCAGCAGGTCGCCAGCGTAACAGGCGGGTCGAAATAATCATTTCAGACAAAAATGGTATGATTCCAGAGCGCATGCGGTAATTATCTGAAAAAACTTTTTCGCCATCAGTTTTGAAGTATATCCCTTTTATTTAAAAATATTATTACCCGATGTTCAGGTTTTTGTTAATTTGCCCGACTCCGGTATTGTAAAAAAAATTTGATTCCCGGAATACTCAGTGTATGCAGGTGGTCAAAATTTTTTTCCGCCCTGGATTTGAACAAATTTTTTAAAAACTTGAATCTCGGGTATCAGGATGATATAAAAGAATCTCTTTTTTGGTAACTCTTCGATAATTAAAGTAATTTTTTGCATGAAAATAAAATGTTAACAGAACCTATGTTGTTTTGATTTTTTATAAAACCTCGTTCATTTTTTTTAAATCTTCTTTTTTCCCCAAAACTACAATTACATCATTTTTATTAAGAATTTGATTGGGCAGGGGATTAAAAATCATATCGTCAGTTTTTTTACGTTTGATCGCCACAATGATCACGCCAAAGTCTTTTCTAAGATTGCTTTCAACCAGAGTTTTCCCGATTAAATGAGAATCAGGTCCCACCTTTGCCTCTTCGATCCTTAATCCGAGTTTGCTACCCATCATAGCAATATCAATAAAATCCACAACGGTAGGTCTTTTAAGGATTTCAGCCATCCTTCTTCCACCGATCAGATAGGGACATACAACCCGTGAGGCTCCCGCTCTTCTGAGTTTTTCTTCATTTTTCGGATCTGAACTCCGGGCTAAAACAAAAATGTCAGGACGAAGCCCTTTGGCCGTCAAGGTGATAAAAACATTGTTGGCATCGGAGCGGACAGCGGTGACAATTCCTTTTGCACTCTGGATTCCCGCTTTAATGAGCGTTTCTTCAGATGTAGCATCCATGAAAAGGTTTAAAATACCTTCCTTTTCAGCCTGTTCGATAGCACTCGGCGATTTTTCAATGACAACAAGGTCAATATTATCGGCTTTGAGTTCTGTACAAACCAGACGTCCGATTCTGCCAAATCCGCAAACAATAAAGTGATCTTTTAATTTGGATATCTGTCTTTCCAATTTTCTTCTCCAATAACTTTTTCGAAGCTCTCCTTCTAAAATAATCCTGACAATCATACTGAGGGTATAGCCGCCGAGCGCCACACCGGTTAGGATAATAAACAGTGTTATAACCCGACCATGAATGGTCAGGGGTTTGATTTCAGAAAAGCCGACGGTACTAATGGTTATCACCGTCATATAAAGGGCCTCGAAAAGCGTCATGTCTTCAAATATGATATATCCACATGTGCCAAAACCCAGTGTCAACATTAACAGCGTGAACGAGATTTGCAACCTTTTGTAATTCATATTTTATGTCATTGAATGTAGTTGTTTTTTGACCAGGCTTAGTTGGATGAGTAAATTGATTCGTAATAATACGGCATCACCTGAGGAATAAGCTCCCGGATGTTTTGAATCCGGTTTTGGTCTGAAGGATGGGTACTTAAAAATTCTGGAGGCGATGAGCTGCCTTCTTTTTCCTTTGTCATTCTTTCCCAGAAATTAACTGCATCGCGGGGATCATAACCTGCCATGGCCATAAATATCAGACCGAGATGATCGGCCTCTCTTTCATGAAGCCGGCTGTAAGGAAGCATAAATCCTACCTGTGCACCCGTACCAAATGCTGTCATGAACAGTTCACGGGTTGCCTGTGGCTGAGAAGACAATGCTGCAGAGAGGGCGATTCCACCCATTTGAACCGCCAGTCCGTGACTCATCCGTTCGTTGCCGTGCCCTGCGACAATGTGGCCGATTTCATGTCCCATAATCACTGCCAAACCGGTTTCATCCTTTGCAATTGGTAAAATTCCTGAATAGACAACGACTTTACCTCCCGGCATGGCCCACGCATTAATTTCTTCGCTCTCGATTAAATTAAATTCCCACTTATAATTGTGTATTTCTTCAGCCATGTGGTTCTGGCGAAGATACGCTTCTACAGCCTGAGATATCTTGGTGCCTACCGTTTTTACCATCCGGTTTGCAGATTGGTCATTGCTGAGCTGATGTTCGTTTAAAAATTTTTCATACTCCTGAAAACTCATTTCCAATAAGGATGAACTGGGAATGATGTTAAGTTGCTTTCTTCCTGTTATTGGGACAGTACTGCAGGCGACCGTAAATAAGAAAAGGCTAAACAAAATGACAATAAAAATTTTTAAAAATTTCATTGGTTTCCTCTTTAGGAATATATGGCAAAAAGATATAAATCCATGTTCAAGTTTTTGTTAATTTATCCAACTTTTGCATTAAAAAAAAATTTGATCCAGGAATACTCAGTGTATGCTTGTGGTCATTTTTTTTCCGCCCTGGATTAGAGCAAATTTTTTGAAAATTTGAATATCAGATTATATTATAATAAAAAAACAATTAGTTTCCAAAGAATATTTCTTAAGTTAATCTGTATACAAAAACATCCTTGAAAGTGGTAGGAAATTTAGAGATGAAACGTATTTTACCGGGTATCGTATTTTTGGTGCTGATTCTGATAGCAGAATCAGCAATTTCAGAAGATTATTTTTCCAAAATTTTCGGAGATATGGACATTAATCATAATAGTTATATTGAATATGAGGAATATCAATATTATATGACCTATCCTGAAAGAAAAGAATTTGAAGCCATGGATGTAAGTGAAGATGGGAAAGTGCAACTTTTTGAATGGGTCAATTTCCGACAGAAACTGGACCCGAAAGTTCAGAAATTCGAATATCGGTATGAAGATCGGTCAGGAAACCGGTTTTACCACAAAGACAAAAGTTGGTACCGGATATCAAAGGGAGATGTATATAAATTCGGAGGCACGGAATGGAAGAAACTGGAAAAAGCTCATGCTGTTTATGTTTATCCCCTGTACAGATGGTGTGATCCATTCTGGGATTCTTATTATTACCCCCATGACCGTTTTCATTTTGGTTATCATCACAGATATGGCTGTCGGCACGGATTTAGATATTGGGATTGATCCTCTTTTTAAAAGGTTACATTCCAACCAAATGTTTGGCTTTGCTGAAAAAAGATTCAGTACCTTTTTCGATCCGAACGATTAAAACTGTGGTATTATCCGGACCGCCACGATTGTTAGCCATTTCCACAAGCTTTTTTGTTATCTGATTTGTTGCGGCACAAGCAGTTACTGTTTGCAAAATTTCATCATCGGTTACCACCTTGAAAAGACCGTCGGAACATAACAGAATATATTGATGCTTTTTCAAACAGATTTCTTTCTGAAAGAAGTCAATATCCACAGAATCTTTCAGTCCGACAGCCCGTGTGATAATGTTATCAGCGGGATGTCTCCGTGCCTCCTTTGCGGAAATAGCTCCGGATTTAAGGAGACTCGCAACATAGGAATGATCTTCTGTAAACTGGGTAATGCTGTTTTTTTTGATAATATAACCGCGGCTATCACCTACGTGGGCATAATACAAGCGAGATCCTTTTAGTACGATAGCAGTCAGAGTGGTCCCCATATGGCCGAAGTTTTTATCATCCTGAGCCAACGTATATACGGCTTCGTTCGCCTTTTTGAAGGCATTGAACAGTGCTCCGGGAATATCAAAGGGTTTTATTTTATAGTATTCGGTCATGAGCATGCTCAAAGCGAGCTGAGATGCAGTTCCGCCACCACTGTATCCCCCCATGCCGTCTGCGATAGCCATTAAATATCCCTTACCTGAATCATTTTGGCCAATGGTAGGAGAAAGAAGAAAAGCGTCCTGGTTTTCTTTTCTCTTCATGCCAATATGGGTTAAGACGCTGTACGAAAATTCTTTTGTCCAGCCGTTTTGAAAGTGTAATTTATCTTGCATGTTTTAACGGCCCGATCTGTTCGAATCACGTTTCTGCAAAAAATGTTCCTTCGCCCAAATCTTTTAAATTGACCACAATTTTTAGAATATCCTAACGCGACTAATCTATAAACAATCTTAATAATGGGTATAAAGTGTTATAAAAATACTGTCAAGCATCATTCGTACTATTAAATATGGTCTGATCGATAAATAGTGCCCGAATGAAAGCTATCTTTTTCGTTTAGGCACTAAATAAAATTATGATAACATATCTTTAAGATGCTTTACCATTGCCTGATAATCATCTTCATATATATCAACAAATTTACCGCCGACTTCATAGTTGTTTGTATTCGGTATAAGATGGCATCTGACGACTTTTGCAATGGCGGTTAAAGGAGCTACCGCAACGTGATCATCAATAATCCGGGTATAGCTTTTTTTATGTCGTTGCCATCCGGCCAGGTGAATTTTAAGCTGCAGTAATGTTCCGGGTTCATAGGGAATCGGTGACTTAAAACTTAATCCGCCTTCTGCAACATCTTTTAACATACCTTGTTCTCCAGATCCTTCTTTAAAGGGATAGGAAATAATGTTTACATCCACAACTACTTCCTCGGAAATTCTTGGAGATGATCTCTTGTCTGGACGGTCTTTATTTTCGTTCATTAAAATATAAGCTCCTTTTGCTTGGTGTCTCAAATGTATATATTCTCAGATTAGTTTGATTATATTTATATGATGTTTTATATTATTAATATTAAATATATATATTTATAGAAAGGAGAGAAAAAATTCAATGATAGATGAAAAAAACTTGGAAACCGAGATTACCGTTGACCTGAAAAATCTTTACCGTGATGAAACTTTTACAGATATGAATATTGCTACGGTAAGACGATTAAAGCCGATCAAGCCAGATGGCACTTTTGATAAAAGCCGGAGGACACTATATATCGGACAGGCATCCATAATGTCTGACTCTGGTCCTCTTCCGATCTCGGCGGTTATTTCTGCCAACAATTTGAAACAGGCATTTAAGCGATTTCCAGAGACATTAACAGCAGAAATAGAAAAAATTAAAGGTGAATTGAAAAAATACCAAAAAGAACAAGAATCATCGATTGTTACCCCTGGAAGCAGGGAAGAATCGGGGATAATTATTCCCGGGCGTTAATCCTAAACGACGATCAATATTTAAAAAATTTAAGCGAGGAAGCGAACAATAAGAGTGGAAAAAACCGCCCACAAAAGTACTAAGATAGTCATAGCTGTACACAGATTTCCTATAATTTTGTGAATCAATCTTTCTGGAGTTTTTTCTTCATAGCTCAGCATCATGCCCAAAAATGCACCGGCTATCAATCCTCCCCCATGGCCCCAATTATTAATGCCGGGAACTAATAAGCCAAAAATAAAAAGAGCGATTACCCAACCCCCCACCTGACGAAAGAGGGCGTGTCCATATATGCCCCCCCGGCTTCTGGCAAAATAAAGCGTTGCACCGATCAGGCTGCAGACCGCTGCTGATGCACCAATTGTAAATGCTACACCGGCAACATAAGAGATTACAAAGCCATTAATGCCACCTAACGTGTAGATTGTTATCATTCTATTTAAACCAAATTCCCGTAACACCAAAGGCGCAATTTGTTTAAATGCAAGCAGGTTAAAAAAAATATGCAGTATGCTTCCGTGAAGATAATTTGCTGACAACAGACTCCACCATCTTCCCATACGATCAATGGGAAATGTTCCGGTTGCTCCCAAGAGCATGAGACTGTCATTTGATGGAGAAAGGAAAGATAACGGGTTCATGGGCATACCCATACGACGTGGATACAGAAGAAGAGAAAACACATATATGCCAATGTTTATCCCGATGATGAGGTTGATAAATAAATCAGGATTTTTGATGAAAGCGGTTAATGGGCCGTTTTTCCATTTGGAAGTAGGGTTTTTAAGACCACAGTGAGGACATTCGGTTTCGGACCGGCTGATTAGTTTTCCACAATTAGGACACAGCATAGCCCCTTTGCTTTGTTTCGTCATCAAGTGATTGAATATCCTTTTTTTGTGATCAATGATGAATTATTTGATTAAAAGAGCAGCTTTTGCTTTTTGGAGCCGTTTTTGAACATGTTCGGGGTCCCGAATATTGATAAGGTTCATCATTTGCCGGGCTGTTTCCGATGGCGATTCCCGCCGGCTTTTTAGTTTGATTTTGTACCATAGGGGAATTTTTTCGTTAAAACTTTGAACAAGATCGCTGAGACTTTTACGTGTGTTTTTAAATCTTTTTTGACTTATTTTGTTTGGATCCCATTTGTTGTTTTGTATAGTTTTCTCGTAGCTCAAAATATCTTTGCAAATGTTTGACTTAAGACGTCGATAGTGACGAATAGGAAAAATCCAGTATTTTATCATAATAAATCCTATTCCACCGGTCACAAATCCAAACAAGGCACCTGCAATGATAAGCTTCACGTTGGCTTCCATATTACCATAAATTAATTATAATCTTAATCTTGTTCAGTATCAGGTGCCTGAATCCTAAACGGATCTTTAATGTTGAAAAAAAGCGGCCGATTCCAATCAATAAAAGGCATCGGCTCGCATAACAAAAACCAACCAGTTGTTTTTTCAGTCTGCGTTAGTTTGATTTAGGAAACCAGTCCAAAAGGGTTACCACAGACTTTCCACTTGCCATCTTCTTTAATCAGTTCCAATTCTTCATGTACCTCATAGGTTTCACCTGTGAAAAAAGACCGGATTGGAAATTTTCGGGTAGCTTTTAGTTCTGCTGTGGCGCTATTGTTATCCTTTTGTTCAATATTGACGACTACATGAGCCAGTTTGCTTTTCAAATAGCCCAAATTAAATCCCCGGAGACGGGCTTCCTCTTTCTTGCTCCATACATAATCTTCTACTGGATTGATGTGATTTGATTCCATAATTTCATTGCACAATCGATTGCTCATGGCCGGGTCGATTTTAAAGTAGGCGGTTGAAAATTCTGCTACTGCTTTATAAGGGCTGTCCTGAGTGTCAGCGATTACTAATGCGATTTGCACAACAACACCCAGAAAAACAACTGCTGCTAGGGTTGCAACTCTTTTCATCATGAATCCATCCTCCTTATGGTCAAATTTTTTCTTTTTTTTGTTTAGATAACATGGAATATTTATGATGACAAGAAAATTTCATAGATAGGAACAAAATTGAATTAAATTTTTAATTTATGATAAAAGATTCTTGATATTGTCCGACAGCAGAAAAACCTTTACAATCAAAAGACGTATCGTTATAGGAGTTGACTTGAACATATGGATACAACAGAGCTTAAGTTAAACACGGAGGAGAAAACAGGCATGAACGATTCTGGTTCCTGGGACTGGAAAGTTGATAAACGCCTTGTAGCGAACATCAGTCACTGGAAAGAGCAGTTCGGATACATGGAGGAGTTGTATGTCAGCCCCAACGGCGAACGGATCGCTGCAGTAGTGAAATCCGATGATATGAAGTTTTCGGTTTGTGAAAACGGAAAGGTCTGGGACAAAACCTTCGATAAGGTTTGGTATTTGCAGTTTGGTCCTGATAACAGGCTGACCTGTTTGGTTTCAGACATGGGAGCCTGGACCATTGCTATCGATGGTGAGCCATGGGAAAAGCGTTTTGATTTTATATGGAACACCCAATTTTCTGAAAATGGTAAAGACATTGCGGTTTCAGCTCAGACTGAAATGGAATATTTTGCGGTACTCAACGGGATCGAGTGGGAAAAGAAGTATTCTGTAATGACCAATATGGTGATGAGTCAGGATGGAGCTCATACAGCAGCGGTGGTACAGACAATTCCGGTAGGGGCGGCAGATATTTTTAAATTTCGTGAAGGATGTTTCAGTGTTGCTGTTGACGGCAATCCCTGGGATATTAATTTTGTTAATGTCTGGGAAATCAATTTTAGCAAAGATGGTGCCCATGCTGTGGCTGAAGTCCGGACGACCATATATGATTATACGGTGGCTGTCGATGGCCGGTTGTGGAATCAGACATTTCCGGCGGTTTGGAAGCCGAGATTTTCTCCGGTGAACAACTCAGTGACGGCTCCGGTAAGAAAGGGCGACTCCTGGATGCTTTTCAAGGATGGACGACAATTTTGGGATCAACATTTTTCTCAGCTTTGGGATCATCTTTATAGTAATGATGGAAACCATATTGCAGCTATTGTTGCTCCTAAATTCGGGCGCTGGACAATTGCTGTTGATGGCAGGCCATGGTCTCTGACCTTTGGAGATTTGGTCACTGATATGGTGATCAGCCCTGATGGCAAAAAAGTAGCTTGTGTAGGTAAGGAGAAGGATTTTTGGTCCGTTGTTGTAGACGGCCGTGCATGGTCTGAGGCATATGATATGGTCTGGAAGCCGGTTTTCAGTCCTGATAGTCAGCATATCGCTGTAAAGGTAGAAAAAAGGGGTTACTTTTATTTGTTAGTTGACGGCAAGACTATGGAAGGTGAGTTTAAGGTTTTGTTTAACCCTGTTTTCAGTCCGGACAGCCAAAAAATACTGGTCAAGGGAATAACTGGTAACCCGGATGAAGAAAACTATTACCGGCAAGTTATTCGGCTATCCGATATTCCGGGCTGAAAGGAAAAAAACCATGCATGAAATCTATAAATTCGTTAGCGGCCCGTTGGTATGGCTGGCGTTTATTATATTTGTGGGGGGGAGTCTATACCGTCTTATCTCCATGGCAATCTTAGCTAAGAAAAAAGATGGTCTAGTATATGAATATTTTAGTTTGAAGTATGCCTTCAGGTCAATTTATCACTGGCTTATTCCGTTTTGTTCCCGGAATTCACAGCAGCATCCATGGTTGACCCTTGTCACTTTTGCGTTTCACGTTTCTCTCATTTTTACGCCCCTTTTTCTCTTAGCACATATTATATTGATTAAAGAATCCTGGGATATCAGTTGGTGGTTTTTACCCGAAGGCATGGCGGATTTTTTGACAATAGTTGTCATCGCGGGATGTGTTTTTTTGGGCATACGACGGATCGTTCGACCAGAGGTAAGATACTTGACGAATACTTCGGATTTTATAATTCTGGCGTTGGTGGGGCTTCCTTTTATTACAGGGTTTTGGTCTTTTCATCAATGGCCGGGATCTACATTTATGGGGATCCTTCACATATTCTCCGGAGAGGTCTTGCTGGTGATGATACCTTTTACGAGGTTAAGCCATATGATTTTTTTCCCTTTTACCCGGGGATATATAGGCTCAGAATTCGGTGCCGTAAGAAATGTAAAGGACTGGTAAATAAAAAAACAGTTTTGCTAAATGAAAAAGATTCCAATGGCTGTTAACGGAAGGAAAAAATATATATGGCTGAATCTGCCGAAAAAATGAAAACAAGTAAAATAATCGACAAAGGAATAGAAGAAGGAGCCGCTAACCTGAGCTCAAAGAAAATTGAAAAGGTAATTCATGATGTTCTCCAAAATGAGACAGGTGCCCGCCTTAAAACTTATGTGGAAACTTGTATTCATTGCGGACTTTGTAGTGATGCCTGTCATTTTTATTTGTCTCATGATAAAGATCCCCGCTATTCACCGGCTGGAAAAGTTAAGCAAACGATCTGGAAAATATTGAAAGCAAAGGGCAAGGTCGATGCTGATTTTATCAAAAAAGCCTGCGAGATTGCATTTACAGAATGCAACTTGTGTCGTCGTTGTGCCATGTATTGTCCGTTCGGAATTGATGTTTCTTATTTAATCAGTATCGTGCGGCGAATTTGTTTTAAGCTGGGAGTCGTTCCGCAGTATATTGCCGACACGGCTCACAGCCATGCATCGACCTTAAATCAGATGTGGGTGAAAGATGATGAATGGATCGACACGCTTTTCTGGCAGGAGGAAGAGGCTGCCGATGAAATACCCAACCTACGTATACCGGTCGAAAAACAGGGTGCAGATATCTTTTATTCCGTTATCGGACCGGAGCCAAAATTTCGGAGCCAGCTTATCTATCAGGCGGCTGTGATTATGAACACCGCGGGTGTTAACTGGACCATGCCGGCAACACCCGGTTGGGATAACAGCGATATGTGCATGTATATCGGTGAAAATGAAATGATGGGCCGTTTAAAAAAAGCTTATTTTGATACGGCCATGCGTCTGAAAGTAAAAAGAATTGTGATGGGTGAGTGCGGACATGCCTTCAGAAGCATTTATGATCAGGGTAACCGTTGGCTGGGCTGGAAAATGCCACCGATTCCGGTGATTCATGCGATTGAATTTTACTATGAATTATTAAAAGAGGGAAAGATCAGGGTGGCCAAAAAATATGAAAAGGGGGTGACCTTTCATGATCCCTGCAATATCGTACGTGGAAGGGGATTGCATGAAATGGCGCGGTATGTAACCAAGGCCTTTACCAGAGAGTTTATTGAGATGCATCCCAACCGGGAACATAATTATTGCTGTTGTGCAGGCGGCGGTGTGATCAATTGCGGGCCTCCGTTTAAGAAAAAAAGAGTGGAAGGAGACCGTATAAAAGCCGAACAGCTTTTTGCGGCCAAGTCCCGTGGTGCGGAAACGATTATTGCCCCTTGTCATAATTGTCATGGCGGATTGGAGGATATTGTGCATCATTATGGATTAGGTATGGAGATCAAATTTTTGGGTGATATTATCTATGAATGCATGGAAAAGCCGGAGTCGATGGGGGAATAAAAATTGCGAAATCAAGAGAGTATTTTGTTTTCGATAGCTGAATAGTTTCATTCTGTGGAGAAAGATCCCGATGAAGAAAAGACCTGTAAAATTAAGTGCCCCCATTATTTTTGGGCTTGTATTATGTTTGGTCATGACCGTTTTTGCTCAGGAAGATATTGTCGAGGTAGCCGATAGCATTTTCTCCGGCAAAAAGATACGACCACCGGTACCCTTTCATCATGAAGCGCATAACGAAAAAGCAAAAATTTACGAATGTAATGTGTGTCATCATGTTTGGGAAGGCGGGAAAAAGCTTGAATACGAAACCTCGGAAGAAATGGAGTGTTCCGAATGTCATTACGACACAACCGCTGCCGGATATCCTTTCGATGTAATTAAGGCTTACCATGATAACTGCAAGGGATGTCATCTTCAAAAAAAGGCCGGACCAATTCTGTGCAGTGAATGTCATGTAAAACAATAATTTCAGCAGTATGCCGTACTGTTTTTTTTAAGTTTTTTGATACTTGCGATGGTGAAAAGAGGCCTCTTATGGCAAAAAAGATATTGGTCATTGACGATGATCCTGTTATTGTCAAATATATAAAAAACATATTGGAAAATAATGGTTATGAAACCTGTTCTGCCGGCAACACTCATGAAGCGTTCGAACAAATTCAAAAAGAGAAACCTGATCTGATCACGCTTGATTTGGAAATGCCGGAAGAATGGGGTCCCAGATTTTACAGAAAGATATCAAAAACGCCGGATTTGAAGGACATTCCCGTAATTGTCATCAGCGGTATGTCCGGAAAACATGCCATCAAAAAGGCTGTGGCATATCTGGCGAAACCATTCGATCCGGATCAACTTCTTGCTACAGTTACAAAAACGATTGGGTGATATGGCAATAGCGACAGGAATCCATAACTTAATTGTATAGGGAGTACCGGCAGATATGGTTAACCGGAGATGGATGATTTATGGTGCTTACGGCTATACGGGGCAATTGGTTGCCCAAGAGGCTGTTTTGCGTGGCTTAAATCCGATTTTGGCCGGGAGAAATCATGAGAAATTAATAGCTTTGGCGAGCCGTCTTGGGTTATCCTGCCGATGTTTTGACTTGGAAGATATCGAAAACATAGCGTTAAATCTCGATGGGGTTTCTGTTCTGTTAAGCTGTGCCGGTCCATTTTGCTCAACTTGTGTTCCTTTGGTCAACGCCTGCCTGAAAAGCAGAGTTGATTACCTTGATATTACGGTAGAAATAGAAGTTTTCGAATATATGGCCAGCCTTGCGCCCAAAGCTGGAAAGTCCCGAGTTGTGGTATGTCCTGGCGTCGGTTTCGGCGTAATCCCTACCGATTGCCTGGCAGCTATTCTTAAAGAGGAACTGCCCAATGCTCAGCGTCTGGCATTAGCTTTTTCTTCCAACAGAGCAATAAGCCATGGCACTGCGAAAACGATCGTAGAATCCTTGAAGTACAAAGGACGAATTCGAAAAAACGGGTTGATTTCTACATCGGCTATAGCCTCTAAAATAAGAAAAATCGATTTCGGCAATGAGGTCATTAACTCAGTCTCAATACCATGGGGTGATGTATCGACTGCGTTTTACACAACTAACATTCCAGATATTGTTGTTTATTATCCTGTTCACAAGGGGATGCTTCTTTTGCTGAAACTTCTTAGAATCTTACGGTTTATTCTGGCATTGGAGATGGTTCAGATATTTTTAAAAAAGCAAATTCATAAACGCATTAAATGCCCAACATATGAAGAATTAAGAGCCAGCCGCACCCGTCTGTGGGGAGAAGTCTCGGATGAAAATGGAAATATGGTACAAGGCCGTTTTACGTGTTGTCATCCTTATTTATTTACTGCCAGAGCCTCTGTGGGAGTAGTGGAAAAACTTTTGAATGTTGATATTATCCCCGGTTTTTATACGCCATCAAAACTAATGGGACCTCATTATGCAACAACAATTCCAGGAGTTACCAGGATTCGACTTCGCAGGTCATGAACAGAATTGAAAAACCAACAGGATGACTAACCGTGACGATTTTTAGATCTGTATTCGAAAATCTGCCTTTTGCAGGGATAATATTTAATGACCGCGGTGTAATTATTGAAGCCAATTCAAAATTCTGCCGACTTTCTGGTTATGTAAAGCCCCGGGTTGTCGGAGCTGATTTGAAAGACTTTTTTCACCCGGATGATTTTTCCGCCTACTTGAATCATTTGGAACTTCTTCGTAAAGGTGAGACCGAAAAGTATCGGACCCAAAGGTATCTTTTGTCCCAAAAGGGACAAAGCATTCGCGTCCTTGAATCAACGACTGTAATCAATAAAAATCAGATCGAAGGTTCCAATTTCGTTTCTATATTGGAAGAAAGCTCAGGTGCGGATTCAACCAAAAATGTTTTTCCAGATAACTTCAACGAATCCATATGCTTTCAATTACAAAAATTGGAAACAGCCGGAAGTTTTGCCAGAGTCGTGACACATGATCTTAAAAATCTCATGACGGTTGTAATCAGTTTTTCAGACATTCTGCTGACAGGTTTGGATGAAAAAGATTCCATGCGGGCTGATTTGATCAATATCAAAAAAGCAGGGAAACGGGCGGCCGACTTAACGAAAATGCTGTCAGTATTTGGTCAGAATCAGATTATAAAAATTTTAATTATTG
Organism: Desulfobacterales bacterium; assembly: GCA_018399715.1. Classification (GTDB taxonomy): domain Bacteria; phylum Desulfobacterota; class Desulfobacteria; order Desulfobacterales; family SKZT01; genus M55B149. The sequence goes on from JAGYNR010000004.1 coordinate 26,974, forward strand.
ACTTAAACAGTTTGATTCGTTGTAACGAAGAATTTATTCAAAAACTCATGGGCGAACGAGTGACAACGACCCTTTGCCTCAATCCGGATCTGTGGAGAATCAAAGCTGATTTTAGTCAAATGGAACTGGTATTGTTTAATTTGGTGATCAACGCCAAGGATGCCATGCCCGGAGGAGGAAAGCTTGAAATCAAAACTGAAAACATCACGAATAACGCCGATTCCAAGGGACATCCTGTAAAGCCCGGGGAGTATGTTAAATGGACCATCTCGGATACGGGGCACGGAATGGATCCAGATACCCTCTCCCAAATTTTCGAACCATTCTTTACAACGAAAATTGGCGGAAAAGGGACCGGTCTGGGTCTGACTATAACTTATAGCATTATCTCAAAAAACAAAGGATCGGTATCTGTCCAAAGTGAACCGGGTCGGGGTTCAATTTTTACCTTATTTCTTCCCCGCTCTTCAGGCATAGAAAGCGGCCAAAATAAACCTATAAATTTTATATCCGAGTAATTGCCAAGTCATCTTTCCATACAATCAAAATTTGTCAATTATGTATAGACACGGCAAATGGCATTGTATTTGCTTTCGAATTATAGAAAAAAACAATGGGAGAAGATGAAAATGAAATTTGCTGGATATGTTGAATTAAAAATTAAAAAATCGATAAGGATAAAAAAATATGGAATCTATTCTATGGAAAAAATTCCATGTTTTTTCCATAATTGAAAGAAAACATCTATGACACAACATTCTTTCCATAAACACAAAAGAAGTCTTATTTATTTTCCCATCATCCATTCCTCCGAGGACCTTGGATTCCTGAAGGAAACCGTCAGAGAAGCCACGTTGAAACGAGGAGGACTTCAATCTCTGAAAAGAAAAGCCATGTTTATCGATCGTCTATGGACAGAGATTGAACAAATCATTGAGAATATGAATTTGGATTTCAAAAATACAGTGATTTTTCAGGACGGTCTGCCGATTTGCGGCAACGAAGATAAAATAGTTGAGGATCTGGCTGGCGGCGGAAGCCGCAACCACAAGCTATTGCTGAAATTGAGACAAAAAGGAGCCATGTTAGCAGGTACTGAGTCGCCGGAGCTTTTGCTGGAAGAATACGAGGCCATTAAAAAACATTTAAAACGAGATAACGCCATCGAGGATGTTTTCCAAAAAGACTGCAATTTTGCAGCCAATCTTCTTGAGCGGCGGGATCGTTTTATTGCCAAAAGAATTAACAGCCTACTGAAAAAAGTAAATAAAGGTCTTCTTTTTATGGGAATTTTTCACAATGTCGAAATGTATTTGCCTGAAGATATCGAAACGGCGTATCCTTTTTTTCGTCCGATTTTAAAGTCCCCAACGAAATGAACTGCTAATGGTGAAATCTTTTTGTTAGGAACTCTTAGAAACGGATAAACAGAGGAACAAACCATAAAAGAAAAATGGAAAAAACAAAGATTCCGGAAGAAAACGACGCGGCCAAAATTTTAATTGTCGACGATGAACCGTTAATATGTAATGCTTTGTCCCGCCTGATGAAAAGAAATGGTTTCGTTCCCTTGGTGGCCTATGAAGAGCATTCGGCTCTGGAGATGCTGCGCATCGAAATACCGGACGTTGTGCTGTTGGATTTTCGAATGCCCAGCATGAACGGAATGGAGCTGATGAAAAAAGCCAAACAGCTGGATCCGGATCTTCCGGTAGTGATGATAACTGCGTATGCCGATGTTCATGGTGCCGTAGATGCCATGCGGGCCGGTGCGCATGACTATCTCGCCAAGCCGTTTGACCATAACGAAGTGATTCGGATCGTTCACAGGGCCGTTTCAGAAAGAAAGCTGAAGATTAAGTTGAAAAACCTCTCCGCCCAATTGGGGGATCGATTGGTTCTTCGCAAACTGATGGGGCATAGTGAGGCGGTAGGCAAAATTATCATGGACATCAACAAAGTTGCGGCCTCCGACTTTTCAGTTATCATACTCGGAGAAACAGGATCAGGAAAGGAACTGGTCGCAAAGGCTATTCACCAGGCCAGTTCCAGGCGAGACGGTCCTTTTGTGGCCATCGATTGCGGTGCCATTCCGGAAACGCTGTTGGAAAGCGAGCTTTTCGGCTATGAAAAAGGGGCTTTTACAGGCGCCGTAAAACGAAAACCGGGCAAATTTGAAATTTGCCAAAATGGAACCTTATTGTTGGACGAAATGTTCAACATGTCCATGGCGGCTCAGGCCAAGCTTCTAAGAGTTCTTCAGGAAAGAAAATTCAATCGCATAGGCGGTACGCAACCAGTAAGCATGGATGTAAGGCTTCTGGTAGCGACCAACCGGGATCTGGAGGAAAGCTCCTTTGCCAATTTCCGAAAGGATCTGTTTTTTCGTCTAAATGAATTTACCATCAGAATTCCGCCGTTGAGAAATCGAAAGGAAGACATTCCGTATCTGGCCAATCGTTTTCTAAAGTCGACGAACCTGGAATTGCAGAAGAATGTAAGGGGATTTAGCGAAGGAGCAATCGACATGCTGCTATCGTATGACTGGCCGGGAAACGTTCGTGAGCTTCGGTCGCTGATTCGAAGGGCAGTGCTGATAGCTGATGATCTGATCCTTGAAAAACATTTAGAAATCAAACGATCTTCACGAATAGAGAACGCTTCAGAGAACAAAAAAGGTGTTATCGAGTGGAAGGAATGTTCATTGAAGGAAATTGTGCGCAACAAGACCTTAGCAGTGGAACGGGAAGTGCTGACGGAGGTGCTCGATTACACGGATGGAAACAAGGCTAAAGCTGCGCGTCTTTTAAAAATCGATTACAAGACAATCCATAATAAACTGAAAAGCTTTGGCATTACACCCAAAGGAGGAAAAAATGGCGGATCGACGGAATAAAAAAGAAACGGGTTCCGTGTTTGACGGTATACTCGATTTTTTGGAAAAAGTAGGGGACTTGGCCGAAAAGGGCGAACAACTGAGCAAGACGGTACAGGTGGAGGGAAAAGATAAAAGTGTAAAAGGGGTCTACGGATTTTCCATGAAGTTCGGACTTGGAGGAGAAAAGCCCGAGGTTCAACCCTTTGGAAATATCCGGCCCGACGAAAGATCGGGCGAATCGTTTGTCCAAGAAGTTCGGGAACCGCTGGTGGATATTTTTGAGGAAAAGGACCATACGCTAATCGTAGCTGAAATGCCTGGTGTCAGCGAAAATGACATCAAGATTGAAGTCAACGACGACCTTCTCGAAATTAAGGCCGAGAAGGGAGAAAAGAAATATCGTAAGGAAATTCTTCTGCCCCGGGCGTATCCAAAGGAAAAAATGACGACATCTTGTAACAACGGCATCTTGGAGATCAAATGCGAAATGTAAATTTGTTTATGTTTGAAATCCCTTTGGACAAAAACGGAAAGGAAGCTCGAGAAGAAATGAATAAAACAAATCCAGAGCAATTAAAACTCAAGGTTGCCGAAGCCCTTAAAAAGGACGTTGGAAGATCTTACGCCAGGATGGACCCGGAGGACATCAAAAAAATCGGGGGCTCAATCGGTGATATTGTCGAAATAACGGGCAAAAAAACTGCTGTTTGCAAAGTCATGCCCGCCTATATGGAACAACGGCGGCGTTCGAGCGTCCAATTGGACGGCATCAGCCGAGAAAACGCAGGTTGTGGCATCGATGAGACCGTTTTGGTTCATAAGACTCCCTGTCTTGGGGCAGATACCGTAACCCTTGTACCGATAAACATCACGCCGGCCAAAAGAGACTTAAACTATATTGGAAGTCTTCTGGATGGGCTTCCAGTTATAGCGGGGGATCGTATTCAAGCGACATTGTTTGGCAGCCGATCAGCTTATTTCAAAGTGGAGAACACGGTTCCCAAGGGGCCGGTCCTGATCAATCCAACTACCCGGTTGATGATCGGAAAATCACAGGCCCCGGCAAAAGAAACCAAAAGCCATATCCGTTACGAGGATATCGGCGGATTGAGACATCAGGTGCAAAGAATTCGCGAAATGATCGAACTCCCATTGAGATTTCCGGAGGTCTTTGAGCGTCTGGGGATAGATGCTCCCAATGGAGTTTTGCTCTATGGTCCGCCGGGTTGCGGTAAAACATTGATTGCCAGAGCCATTGCACATGAGACCGAGGCTAATTTTTTTTCGGTCAGCGGCCCCGAAGTGGTTCATAAGTTTTATGGTGAAAGTGAAGCTCATCTGCGCAAGATTTTCGATGAAGCCAGCCGGAGTGGACCGAGCATTGTCTTTCTGGATGAAATTGACGCCATTGCGCCCCAACGGGAAAAGGTGGTAGGAGATGTTGAAAAACGTGTAGTAGCCCAGCTTTTAGCACTGATGGACGGTTTAACGCGTCGGCACAACTTGATTGTAATTGCCGCAACAAACATTCCCAATGCCCTGGATCCAGCGCTTAGAAGACCGGGTCGTTTTGATCGCGAAATCGGAATTCCCATCCCGGATAAGCACGGCCGGATGGAAATCCTTGACATTCACAGTAGAGGTATGCCACTGGCTAAGAATGTTGATATGAAACACTTGGCGGAAATCACACACGGCTTTGTGGGGGCTGACCTCGAAGCCCTGTGCCGTGAGGCTGCAATGATATGTCTCCGGAGATTTCTTCCGGATATCGACTTCAACATGACTCAAATTCCTTACGATCAGCTCAAAAGTCTTGAGATTTACATGGATGATTTCCGATTGGCGCTTAAGGAAGTGGAGCCGTCTGCGATTCGAGAGGTTTTCGTAGAAGTCCCCAATGTGAAGTGGAAAGATATCGGGGGAAACGAAGAAATTAAAAAAAGCTTGGTAGAGGCGGTGGAGTGGCCGATTAATTATCCCCGGCTATTTGAAAAGGCAGGTGTTCGGCCTCCCAAAGGCATACTGCTTTCGGGGCCTCCCGGTTGCGGAAAGACCCTGTTGGCAAAGGCAATTGCCAATGAGAGCAACGTCAATTTTATTTCGGTCAAAGGACCCGAACTGATATCAAAGTATGTAGGAGAATCGGAAAAAGGTGTGCGGGAGATTTTCCGTAAAGCCCGACAGGCATCTCCCTGTATTGTGTTCTTTGATGAAATCGACGCCATGGTGGTTTCAAGAGGATCGTCTGGCTCGGATTCAAGCGTGGCCGAACGAGTGTTGAGCCAGTTTTTATCAGAATTCGATGGAATTGACGAGTTAAAGGGAGTTCTGATACTGGGAGCGACCAACCGATTGGATATGTTGGATGCTGCGGTTTTAAGACCTGGACGATTCGATGAGATTGTGGAAATTCCACTTCCTGCCGAAAAGGATCGGATGCAAATATTTGGGGTGCATTTGAGAAAAAAACCTATAGTCGATGAAATAGATCCCGCGGAGCTTGCAAAGCTTACCGAAGGTTTAAGCGGAGCGGAAATAGAGGCGATTTGCAACCGCGCCGCTCTCATGGCCGTCCGAAGGGCTATCAATGATGCTGAAGGCGAACCCAATTCAAACACAGGTGTCAAAATCCAAGCCGCAGACATGAAAACGGCTATGGAAGCGATGATGACGAAAGGCAGGTTTTAGAAGAAAAATAACGGTGATGGAAAAGATCGAATCTGGAATTTATTTGTATTGCATAGCAGCTTCTGACCGGCTGATGAGCCTTAGTTGCCGGGGAATTGAGGAGAACACTGATGTTTGCTCTAAACGTTTTGATGATTTGTGCTTTGTATACAGCCATGTCAAACTTCATAATTTTACCGGGGCTTCCGGCGACGACAACATGAGGAACATAGAGTGGGTCAGCCCGAGAGCGGTTGCCCACGAAAAAGTTGTCCGACACGTTATGAAAATGTCGCCGGTCTATCCAATCAGATTTGCAACCATTTTTTCCTCCATGGAAAGCCTGGAAAAACAATTGGAACCATATTTTTCCAATATCTCTATTTTTTTACACGAAACCAATGGAAAAGGCGAATATTCGCTAAAAGGCTTTCTGATTCGCAAAAAGATGATCGATTTTTTGTCGAAAAAATTTTTTGCTTTCGAAATCAAAGCACTTGACGAAATGTTGCCTGGGAAACGGTATTTTGAGAAGCAAAAGCTGATCCGGAGAATCGAGTCAGGTGTTGACACTTTGGCGAAAGAGGCATTGGAAAATTTTTTGAACTCTTTAATTTCAAGGTTTAAGAAATATAAAAAACGTAAACCGTTGTCGGGCGATTTATGCGGAGATGGTTCCGAAATGGTTTTCAACCTGGCGTTTTTGATCAAAGACACTGAGCAGGAAATATTCAGAAATCAAATCGCTCAAAGTAAAGCCGACCTGGAGGATAAAGGGCTTGTCATCCGCTTAACCGGACCCTGGCCTCCCTATAGTTTCTGCAAAAATATCGAGGCGAGGCAATCATGAGTGTCTATTGTTTATATTGCATCTTTTCAGAAAGCAAAGCCTGCCTTCCGGATTCGCATATTCGGGGGGTGAGAGGTCGTCTGGTATATAATTTGTTCAAGAATGGCTTAGGAGCAGCCGTTTCGAAACTTGAAACGCCCCCTTCAACAAAGACACAAAATTTGAAAGTTTTTTCAGACGTTATAGCAGAGTATCACAATCATCAAACTGTGATTCCTCTTCGTTTCGGATGGATAACCCGGGACGAAGACCAGATTCGATCTGCTCTTCACAACAACGGGAAAATGCTTTGCAACCGGTTGAAATCCTTGAGCGGATGCTCGGAAATGGGTATCAGAATTTTGGGACAGGTTCCGCCGACAGCGTCAAAGGCAATTTTTGAGAAAAAACGGACAAAAACAGGAAAAGATTTTCTGATGGCCAGAAAAGCGTTTTATGACCTGACCAAACACGTTCCAATTGAAATCGAAAATAAAATCGAGATGTTAAAGAAAGAATTGTCCGAAACTTATACGGAGTACCGTTTCGAGAACAACGGAATTCAAATGTCCGGTCCGAATCGTGGATCTGAAAACCGTCTTCTTGTTTCTCTCTTTTTTCTGGTTCCAAATACTTTTACTGAAAAATTTTGCTCCATTTACAGACAGTTTTTATTTGAAGAAAATATTAGGGCACTATTGAGCGGTCCATGGCCCGTATTTAATTTTGTATCTGATATCGGCGATCTTTGCAAGCTGTAACAAAAAATTTGCCTGTTTGATTGACTCCCAGAAATATTGTGAACACCATGAACACCATGAATGCATACAATTCAAAAAACTATTCAGTTGAACGTTGTGAGCGCTACAAAAAGCTTTATACCATGCTGTTGGATGCAATTCCAAGTTCAGTCCTGATGTTGGACCGGGACTTGAAAATCATTTCAGCCAACAGAAACTTTTTGAGAAAAAGTCAACGTACGTCCATAAATACCGTGGGGAGAAGACTTTCGGAGATATTCCCGGCAGTGATTCTCAACCGCATGAAGATTCCCGAACAAATCGACAGGGTGTTTGAATCCAACACCGCTACGTCGGGTCATCGCATGTACTATAGAGCGCCCGGCATGCCCATGCGGATCTATTATTATCGAATCTTTCCATTTGCCTGGCAGGAGGTTGTGGAAAATATCATGTTTCTTATGGATGACGTCACTGAACAGGTCCGTTTGAGTGAGGAAGTTCAAAGGATTGAAAGACACCTGGCTAGCGTCATCGACAGCGCCAGCGATATCATCCTTTCAACAGATACCGACAGTAAAATTTTGTCCTGGAACCCGGCAGCGGAAAAGATATCAGAATACCTGTTCATGGAGGTCAAAGGAAGAGTCCTATCCGATTTCATCGATTCCAACAAGCTTACCGAAATGCAAGAGGTTTATTCTGCTATGGTGAACGGCAGGGAATCACAGATGGCTGAATGGGATCTGATAAATAAACGCGGTGTTGGAATACGAGTTTTCTGGGTGTTTTCTCCTATGAGGAACGAACATCAAGCGACTACGGGTATCGTTGCAGTCGGAAGAGATTTGACGGAAAGAAAAAAACTCGAAGCTCACCTGTTAAAAAGCCAAAAGTTCGCCGCACTCGGCGTAATGGCTGGTGGAATCGCCCATGAAATCAGAAACCCGCTTGCAATTTGTTCATCATCGGCCCAATTTCTGATGGATGACAATATAGAAGATAATTTTCGGAAAGAATGCGCTGAAAAAATCTGTACAGGGATTCAAAGGGCCTCTATTATCATCGAAAATCTCCTGAGATTTGCCCGCCCTTCAGCTACGTCTCATATGGAGACTGTAGATCTCAATGCTTTGGTCGAGGAAACTATCCCGCTTATCTATAACCAAGCAAAAATACAAAAAATCATTATAAAAACGGTCTTTCCGGAAAAACCGGTTTTTATCGTTGGAAACAACAGTCTTCTTCAACAAGTGTTGATTAACCTGTTTTTAAATGCAATCCAGGTTATGCCCGACGGCGGTGCAATTCGTTTGATGATCATGCAGATTGAAGATGAGGCGCTGATTCAAATAACAGATTCGGGACATGGTATTTCGAAACAAGACATAGACAAAATTTTCGATCCGTTTTACACTACTTCTCCGGTAGGCCGGGGATCCGGCTTGGGCCTTTCCATTTCGTATTCGATCGTTAAACAACATAATGGGGTTATTGAAGTGGAAAGTAAAGAAGGCAATGGGTGTACGTTTACGGTCCGATTTCCTGTGAGCTGAATCCGGTCGATCGACGAACCAGTGTTTCGATTAATTCAATGGAAGATATAATTGTTATGAATGAACGCGAAAAACTCTGCCTGATTATTGAGGACGAATCGGATATGTGCTGGGTCATGGAAACCCTTTTACTGGCCAATGGCATACGTTCCAAAAAGGCATTGGACGGACGCAGTGCCATCGATCTGATTGGACGGTATCAATTTGAATTGATTTTTTTGGATGCGAAACTTCCGGACATAGACGGCCTCGATCTGGCTAAAAAAATTTGCTCTCTGGACGCAAAAATACCTATTATTTTAGTATCCGGATATTTTTACAATGACGACACTGCTATAAGAACAGCTTTTGACAAAGGCATCATTAGCAGTTTCATTTCCAAACCGTTTCAAAATGAGGAAATTTTGAAAGCCATCGAGGTCGCTATCCAAAAAAGATGATAAAAATCAAATGTTGTGGCAACAATTCCATAGAGTATGGAATTGTTGCCATAGAAGAAAATCCATATAGCAGGGTGCGGTTTACGCACCAAAAGCCGTTTGTGGTGCATAAAATGCACCCTACCTTGCCCCCTTGTATCGTTTCATGACAAAAACCTACCCTTGTAAACCCTCAAGAGGAAATATAGCCTCATCCAAAGATTCCATCCGCACAGGTTGAAAAATATCAACCCTGCCTGTGTATGTCCGCACACAGAAAGGCTGTGAAGATTGGATCGTTGTATAAGTCATAATCCCCCTTGAGTTGACTTATAAATTAATTCCCCCAATTGCAACAAGTTATACTCAACATCGGCACAAACTGCGCTTTTGCTAATTCCTCCCTTACTCCCCTCGCCTTGTAGGAGAGGGGTTGGGGGTGAGGTCATAAAAATCTTCGTCATTCCGGGCGTAGCGGAGCGGGGACTCGGAATCCAGGAAGCCAGCAAAAACTTCTGGATTCCGGCTTTCTCCAGAATGACGGGTAAAAAACTTGAAGATCGGATATTAATTTTATTTTTTTGGACATTTTCTCTTAGCTGGCCCTTCTTTTGCATATTCCTTTTTAAAACCATAAGGGTAGAGGTCCAAAAAGACCTCAAATTCAAACATCTTACATTAAGGAGGCTAATGATGGCAAAAGTACAAAAAAACACTGATTCTTCAAGTTTAGCGGAAGTTGTGGACCGTATCTTGGATAAAGGTATCGTAATTGATGCATGGGCCAAGGTATCCCTGGTCGGAATCGAACTTCTCTCGGTAGAAGCAAGAGTGGTAATCGCTTCTGTTGAAACTTATCTGAAGTATGCCGAAGCAATTGGTCTGACAGCTACTGCAGCTGCACCGGCCTGATTTTCCACGGTGTAAAATGCCTATGAGGAGAGCCTTTCCAACTGGTTTTTTCGACAATCTCTTCATCTGGAAAGGTTCTTCTTTTCAAAACTTCGAATACATAAGGAAGTAATTACAAAAAAGGAGATGACACCATGGGCAGTTTTGCGGACGAAATGATACGGCTGAAGTCGGAAATCGATAACCTTTCCGAGAGTCGAATGTCATTTATCAATGATTTGAAACAAAACGTCGCCGATAAAAAATTGGACACAGTTAAAATGATGGCTGATTTTCGGAAAGAATATGAAGAAATGGCGAACAACGATAGAAAATCACGCGATGACTTTTTGAATCATCTGAACACGTATGTAGCCGATATGCGGGATAATTTCAAAAAAGAACGAGCCAATAGTTCCAGGCGGATGCATGAGGAACTGAATCAATTTATGACGAATATAAGGAGTTTTGTAACCGATCTTGCTCAGGATGTGGCGCGAATGCAGGAAGGTTTTTGTCAGGAAAGGGGTAACATGGCCGGGGAGCTCCGTGCGGAACTGAAAGAAGCTATTAATGGCATCAACGCTACGGTGTCGGAATTGAAAAACAAGACGACGGAAATGCAACAAAACTTTCGGAAAACTTTTGCTGAAACATCCGGAGCAGACCGCAAGGCTAGAACGGACTTTATTTCGGGGTTGAAGTCTGAGGTGGACTCATTGCAAAAATCTTTCTGCAACGCCCGTTTTGAAACGGCAACAAAAATGAAAGCGGATTTCGCGGAAACCATGAGAGGCTTGAAGGAATTCATGGGAGAATTAAGTGGTTCCGTTGCTCAGATGCAAGCGGATTTTCTGGATTCAAGACTGGAAACCGCCAGGAAAGGCATTGCGGAAAGGCAGGAATTCATATCGGATTTGGTTCGATCGGTAATGGATATTCGGAATAAGACCGAGCAGTTTCGAAAGAAATTCGCCGATGATTTGGCCCAGGGTCGTGCGGTATGGTCGTCGGACTCGGCACAGGAGGTTCCAATCGTCTCTGAAGAAGTAGCAGTTGAAAGTGAGGAAAGTGAGGAAAGTGAGGAAACAGTCGAAACAACAGTCGAAGAAAGCGAGAACGTCAAACCAACGGAGATGATAAAAACAGATCAAGCACCTGAAGAACAAAAGGAAGAAGATATAGGAAAGGATGATTTGACTTATATTGATGGGATCGGTTCCGGAAGACATAAGCAACTGAACGCGGCTGGAATTTATACGTTCAAACAATTGGCTGAAAGCACCGATGACGAAATTCGGGCAGCTCTGGGAGAATCTTCGAGGCATGTTGATGTTGATAAATGGATTCAACGCGCGAAAGAATTTGTCTAGAAAAACGTCATCATCGGATGTCATTTTAGCGCTGTTGGAAAGGAAAAAAATATGACCAATAATGTTGCCTTTTTAAAGGAAACCATGATCAGGGCTCCGGTGCCTCAAAATGACGCTGTAGCACCGGAACCCGGCGATGGATTCGTTAACACACCATATGTTCAGGACATTACCGAGCGAGCTTTGGCATATCTTCAGGTAGGATACCCGGTTCATTTTGCCGGCCCCGCAGGGACCGGCAAAACTACGCTGGCTTTTCATGTAGCGGCCCAGCTGAAACGAAGTGTCATGTTGATCCACGGAGATGACGAGTTCGGAAGTTCTGACCTCGTCGGAAAGGATTCAGGATACCGTAAGTCGAGGGTTATCGATAACTATATCCACTCGGTAGTAAAGACCGAGGAACAAATGAATACTGTATGGGCGGACAATCGGCTGACGGTTGCCTGCCAAAAAGGGTTTACCCTCATATACGACGAGTTTACCAGATCCCGGCCGGAGGCGAATAACGCCTTTTTGAGCGTGCTTGAAGAAAAGATTTTAAATCTTCCCAGACTGAGGAATTTTGGGCAGGGATACCTTCAGGTCCATCCGGATTTCCGTGCTATCTTTACAAGCAATCCGGAAGAGTACGCCGGGACCCATAAAACCCAGGACGCCATTATGGACCGCTTAATCACGATTACGCTCAATCACTTCGACTTCGACACCGAAGTGCAGGTAACCATGGCTAAATCGGGGTTGGGAAAACAGGACGCCGAGGTAGTCGTAACAATTGTGAGGAAAATGCGGAGTATCGGCGTCAACAACCATCGTCCTACCATCAGGGCATGTATAGCCATTGGAAAAATTCTATCGTACATGGGAGGCCCCGCTTCAAAAGACAATCCGAATTTTCGGAAAATTTGTCGGGATGTTCTCAATGTGGATACGGCCAAGGTTACTCGCGCCGGAGAACCTTTAATTCAGCGAAAAATCGATGCTACCATCGATGATCTATAAACGCTTTTTTTATCGTACCGGTCTCGCGAAAGGAAACAAAAAGCCATGAACAATACCAACAGAAAGCCCATCAGAGGATTACAGGACATCAGAACCAATTCGGGTAAGATAGATCATCTTTCTCATCCGCATATGGCGTATATGAGAATAAGCTGCCTGGAAATGGAAAAAGCGAGAAAAATCAAGGAAAAGGATAGCGCACTTCGCAGGATCGCAATAATAGATGATCGTATCCGGGAAATAGAAGAGGAAAAGAGAGACATTCAAAGGGTTATGGCAGAGCAGGAAGCCACTCAAAAACAACCATGTGGCTGCCAAAACAACCGGGCTCCTTGCGAAAATGATATTTTCAAAATTCGATACTGACGCAATGCGGAAGATCCTGTCTGTAAAAAAGGTATTTCATTATTAATAAGAAAGGTTATATTGTAGCTATGACAAAAGAACCCTCGCACAATACCGGCCGGTATCTATACGCTGTTGTCGACAGGACGGATAATCTTGACTATGGTCCTATCGGAATCGAGGAATCTGCTGTATATACAATTTCCGACGGGATCATATCCGCTGTTGTCAGCAATATTTCGAACAAAAAACTACGACCGCAACGAAAAAACCTGGCGGCTCATCAAAATGTCCTTAAAAAAATTATGGAACATACCACTCCCCTTCCGATGGCATTCGGGATCATTGCAAACGGAGAAAAAGCCATCAGGAAAATTCTCACGGACAATAAAGAGATTTTCACCGAAAAGTTAAATCTTACGGCAGGGAAAGTGGAGATGGGAATGAGGGTTTCGTATGATGTTCCCAACATTTTCGAATATTTTATATCAATATATCCGGACCTCAGGGCAGCTAGAGACCGGTTTTTCGGAGGATACCGTGAACCCAGCCAAGAGGCTAAACTGGAATTGGGACGTATGTTTGACAGGTTGTTGAACGAAGACAGGGAAAAACACGTCAGCAAAGTCGAACATGTACTGACCTCATATTGTCATGAAATCTTAAGAGGCCGGTTCAGAAACGAGCAGGAAGTGATGAACCTTGCCTGTCTTATCGGAAGAAATGAGCAGGAACATTTTGAAGAGGGCGTTTTCAAGGCAGCGGGATTGTTCAACAATAATTTTTCGTTCGAGTACAACGGTCCGTGGGCGCCTCATAATTTTGTGAATATTAATCTAAAACTCTGATTTTAAGGCTATGAATTGAAATGTTGCTTGTAGACGACGTTTTATTTTCGCCCATAAAAAGCATTTTCTGGATATTTCGGGAGATTCACAACGCTGCTCATCAGGAAAAGGCCAACGAAGCCGAATCTTTGACTGCGGAGTTGAGCGAGCTTTACATGATGCTCGAAACGGGAAGAATAACAGAGGAACAATTCGACGAAAGAGAAGGGCAAATCCTGGACAGGCTGGATGAAATCCAGAGCAAAGAATAAACCAAACCTGCATATAATCATCATAACGCAATAATCGATGGCTTCGGTAAGGAAAAAAATGAATCCAAAATCTTTATTCAACGGAAAAAATTTTCAACTGATTTTTTTCGGCGGTAAAGGCGGTGTTGGAAAAACGTCTTGCGCTGTTGCATATAGCCTGACACTAGCATCCAGTAGACCCGGTTCTGAATTTTTACTGGTTTCCACAGATCCTGCTCATTCCATTGACGACAGCCTCGATAGTTTTCAACCTCCCCCCAATCTGACGATTCGATGTATAGAAGCTACCGAATGCCTGGAAAAATTCAAAAACAAAAATCAAGGAAATCTGAAAGAAATCGCTCTGAGAGGAACTTTTTTCGACGAGATCGATATTGAGAACATCTTGGATCTCTCTTTTCCGGGTCTTGACGAACTGATGGGATTTTTAGAGATTGCAGAATCGGCAGCTTCGGAAAAATATGAATCCATCATTGTCGATACTGCACCCACCGGCCATACGCTTCGTCTTTTGGAAATGCCGAAGCTGGTAGGAACATGGCTTGATGCCATAGATGCTCTTCTCGCCAAATATCGATACATGAAAAAGCTTTACAGGGGAACTTATCAAAAGGAAAATATTGATGCTTTCCTGTTAAATCTTTCCGAATCCGTAAAACAAATGGAAGCCTTGTTCACGAGCAAGAAAAAATGCCGGTTTGTTCCGGTACTAATCCCTGAACCGTTGATCCTTTTCGAAACCGAAAATTTGATCAGCAGTTTGCGCTTGGCGCGATTTCCTGTATCTGATATTATTATAAACCGAATTTGCCCGCCAACCAACTGTCCCGTTTGTTCAGATATGCGCCGAAGACAGTTGGTCTGTCTTTCCGATTTTTCAAAAATGCTTTCGGGTTATCGATTATGGGGAGTTCCTCTGTATGCTGAAGAAGTCGGAGGCAATTTGTTGACCGATATCTTCTGGCAAAGTGCCAATGAAGTTGATATCGAACAAGAAATTGACGTTGACCGGCCTGGAAAATCCCTATTCAACGCAACCGTCGAAAATCCTGCGCCTTTTCCTGACAAGAATTTAAAGTTTATCATTTTTGCCGGGAAAGGGGGTGTCGGCAAAACCACATTGGCGTGTTCAACGGCCTGCGGCCTGGCCCAAAAGTACAAAGACAGGGAAATATTTTTGTTTTCTACGGATCCGGCGCACTCACTTTCCAGGTGTTTGAAAAAAACGATCGGATCAAGTCCTGTAAGAATTTCACCAAGACTTACCGCAATGGAAATCAACGCTCCGGAAAGTTACAGGGAATTGAAACAAACGTATGCCGATGAATTGGAAAAATTTTTGCAGCGGTTCTCTGCCAACATGAATTTAACCTTTGACCAGGAGGCAATGAAACATCTGATGGACTTAGCACCACCGGGGATAGACGAGGTGATGGCACTGAATCTGGCCATGGAGTATATGGCCGGAGGACAATACGACTTGTTCGTTTTGGACTCCGCTCCAACAGGACACTTGCTTCGGCTGCTTGAAACACCGGAACTCATGGACAGATGGCTGAAAACCATTTTCGGTATCTTTTTGAAATATAAAAACATATTTCGCCTGCCCGGTCTGTCGCAAAAACTGGTGGGAATTTCCAAGCACCTAAAAATATTGCGAAAAACATTATCCGATAAAAGAAGGTCGGCTATTTTCGCTGTTTCTATCCTGACACGCATGGCGTTGGAGGAAACCGTTGATCTGGTATCCTCCTGTAATTCGATCGGTGTCAATACACCGGTCCTTTTCCTGAACATGGCCATTCCAAACAGTTCCTGTCAATTATGCGCCTCTATTTACAACAGAGAACAATCGGTCCGAAAAAAATTCAAGGCATTCTTTCCGAAACAATTTCAAACTATTATCTATCGTCATCCAGACCCCACCGGCATTGAGGAACTTGAAAACCTGGCATCATTAATCTACAAAGGGTTGGGATAAAAACATCATAAGATGTAATGAATTAAACCAATGTCTGAAATAATCATAGGAGAAAAAAACCAACAGGTTTCGCTTTGTGAAGCTTTGGACAGGGTCTTAAACAAGGGTGCGGTCATCGTTGGAGAGGTAACCATTTCCGTAGCGGATATTGATCTTGTCTACCTGGGGCTTCAGGCGGTATTGACATCGGTCGAAACTGCAAAAAAAATGACGCAAACGCAACTAGAGGATCATTTGAGGGAACCGCAAAATGAACATGACTGAAAAAATACAGGTCGAGTCCCAAACCGCGAAAGATTTCGTAAGGCTGATGACCAATAATCATCTCTCCCGCAGCCCAAAAAATTCGGCGGAGCATTTGAACATAAACGAGGAAAACGTCAAAAACGGACTTGCGCAGCTTGTCTTAACCTTGATTAAGCTTCTTCATGAACTACTTGAAAAACAGGCGATCCGACGTATTGATTCTGAATCTTTGACCGATGAACAAATCGAGCGTCTCGGATTGACCCTTATGAAACAGTCCGAGGAAATCGAAAGGCTACGCCTGGCGTTCAATATTGAAGAAAATGATTTGAACCTCAATTTGGGCCCTTTAGGAAAGCTTCTTTAAAAAGGAAAAAACACCATGTCCATTCAACGCTCAGCTCAGCATTCTGTAGAAAGCACCAACATCGCAGACCTTTTGGAACGGATCTTAGACAAAGGAATTGTCATTGCTGGTGATATCAAAATCAGCCTGGTGGATATTGAACTGTTATCGATACAGTTAAGACTTGTGGTTTGCTCCGTGGAAAAGGCCAAGGAAATGGGGATGGACTGGTGGGTGAACAATCCGGTTTTCACCCATAACAACGATCCAGTCGTTAAGGCACTGTCTAAAATCGAAAACCGACTAGAAAAACTGGAAGCCTCCGGATAGGACAATGTACGTAGAAATTTGCAAATGGCAAAGTCTCTACAACGCGGCCTGTTCTTCTGTGCTCCATTTGTAAACAGCGATTCTAATACATTGTTTTAAAAAAAGGATATAATTATGAAAAATATTCTGATTATTGATGATCAAAAAGAAGTGCTGAATTTGCTCCGATTAGCTTTAAGCACCTATGGATTTCTTGTTGAAATAGCACAGGGTAGCCTTGAAGGTGTTAAAAAATTTGATTGCGGGAATTTTGATATGGTGATAACAGCCATTAATATGTCGAAACACAGTGGAAATGAAGTTTGTGAATATGTGAGAAAGTCGAACACCCCCAATATCAAGGTGATCGGAATGTCGGAAGATTTACCGGCATTATCAGACAATCAGTTTGATAAAATTATTCAAAGGCCCTTTCCATTAAAGAAATTTCTTGAACAGGTTCAGGACATTTTTCGGGAAAATGATAAACGAAAGGGTATCAAAATTAAACCCCATAAAACTAGTTTGGTATCCACCGTTTACATCAGTGCCTCTTCAATTTTATAACTGTATTGAAATATGAGTTTGGAGGAAAAAATAAATACAATATGGATACAATTCAAAAGGATTCTCACCGAATAATGGTTGTAGACGATGAAATGATGGTCCGGGAATTAATCTCTCAATGGATAGATGAGTGGGGATATGATTGCTTTGTTGCTTCTAGCGGCGTTGAGGCGCTCCGCATGATAAGTGAAAACTCTATTGATGTGGTTCTTGCAGATATTATGATGCCCGACATGAGCGGCATTGAACTAACCCAAAAAATAAAAGATCAATATGATGCTGATGTTATTATTATGACAGCTTTTACCCAAGATTATGATTATGGAATTGCTATCAGAGAAGGTGCAAGCGATTTTATAGAAAAGCCGATTTCGATGTCGGAATTGAATTTGAGACTTTGTCGGGTGTTAAGGGAGCGAAGAGAGTGTGTTGAAAGAAAAGAATTTTTTGAAAAGAATAGACAAAACGTCAAACAACTTTACAAAACCATTTATGGCGTTATTCGTGCAATGACAACAATTGTCGAAATACGTGATACTTATGCGGTGGGGCATCAAAAAAGAGTTGCAGATCTTGCAAGAACGATTGCAATACATTTAAAATTACCGAAAAATGAAATTAATGGGGTATACTTAGCTGCGCTTATACATGATATCGGAAAAATATCAATTCCTTTTGAAATATTGTCGAAGCCCCGAAAGTTAACCAAAATAGAATACGAATTTTTTAAGATGCATCCCAAAACTGCCTATAGAATTTTGAGAGATATAGATTTTCCGTGGCCCATTGCTGATATTATTCTTCAACATCATGAGCGTCTGGATGGATCTGGTTATCCTTATGGATTGAAAGGTGATGAAATCATGACGGAGGCTAAAATCCTGGGAGTAGCCGATGTGATTGAAGCAATGGTTACACCTCGGATTTATCGGTCTTCTTACTTAAGCATCGAAGATGCACTTAATGAAATTCAGAATCAAAAGGGAATACTCTATGATTCGGATGTCGTAGATGCTTGTGAATACATTTTGACGGAAAATGTATGGCATTTCTAAGTGCCCTGACCGCTATCAGGGTCATTACTTTACGCATCAATCCAATTTTCGATGAAGAAAAGGTTTTGGCTGCGAAAGACCTTATGGAACAGGAGATGCGGTAATGAACAGAGATCATCCCAGGTACGACAAACTGAAAAAATGGTTCACTACACTTATTCGCCGGAAAAGCGAGCTCTTCGCGTTGCTCGAAATCAGCACCAGGCTAACTGGCTCCTACAACTTTCAGGTACTGTTGCAGACGATAACGGATAGCGCTGCAAAAATTCTTCCCCATGGGGCGTCGGTCATTTATCTCTTGAAGGACACAACCTTTCATGTTGCGGCTGCCACCTCCGAGCTTTCTCCGAACCTTCCCGAAAAATTCCGCACACTGTCGTTGTCCGATCATCCCCATATCTGTCGGGCTATGGATACGGATTCACCCGTCATCCTAGCTAATATCCGTAAAGCAGAACTGACAGCAGCCGAAAAATGGGTAAGCGACTTGCTTGGGCTCTCTTCCCTGATTTATTTGCCCCTGATTTACAAGGAAAAACCGATCGGTGTCCTCCTAGTAGGCAATGTAGAAAAGCCCTATCGATTTGTCGATGAAGACGTCGACTTTTTGAAAACCATGGCCAATCATATCTCCCTGGAGATCGAGGATGCACGTCTTTTTGAGGAAAATCAACGTCACATTGCTGAACTTGAGTGTGTGATGAAAAAGCAGCAGCAAACTCAAAAAGCTCTGCAGGAAAGCGAATCGTTGTTTCGCAACTCGTTTCAGAAACATGCTGCAGTGAAACTAATAATCGATCCCGATGATGGCCGAATCGTGGATGCCAATGAAGCGGCCGCAAAATTCTATGGCTGGTCACAGAAAGAACTGCGCCGGATGAACATATCAGATATCAATCAGCTTTCATCTTCTCAGATAAAAGCTGAAATAGATAAGGTACGGAACGATAAACGGGTCTATTTCGAATTTCAGCACCGTCGGGCAGATGGGTCCATCAGAGATGTGGCGGTCTACAGTTCCGAAATCGAATCCGGGGGGAAAACCCTGTTGCACTCGATCATCCACGACATTACCGAGCGCAAGCGGACCGAAAAAGAACGCAACAGTCTTCAAAAACAATTGATGCAAGCCCAGAAACTGGAATCCATAGGCAGGCTGGCAGGCGGGGTGGCTCATGATTTTAACAACATGCTCAACGTTATTATCGGTTACGGGGAGCTTATTCTTGATAAACTCCAACCGGGTAACCCCATGCAGGTGTATGTCGAGGAAATCGTGAAAGCCGGTTATCGGTCAGCGTTTTTGACCCGCCAGCTACTGGCTTTCAGCCGCAAACAGACCCTGCAGCCAAAAGAGTTCGATCTAAACGATTTGGTTCGCAACATTGAAAAAATGATACGTCGGTTGATCGGTGAAGATATCGAGCTGAAAATTGTCCTCGCACAAGATATCGGCCGGGTATTGGTTGATCCGGGACAAATTGATCAGGTGATCATGAACCTGGTAGTGAATGCCCGTGATGCCATGCCTAAAGGCGGAAAGCTGTTCATCGAAACCGCAGTGGTTGATCTCGACAAGACTTCTGCAGAGAAACGTTCCCTGGTTAAACCTGGAAAATATGTGCTGCTCGCCGTGACGGACACGGGATGCGGAATGAACAAGGAAATTTTAAATCTAATATTCGATCCATTTTTTACCACCAAGAAAAAAGGACAGGGAACCGGTCTGGGGCTTTCCACAGTGTATGGTATCGTCAAACAATCTCATGGCAACATTTGGGTCTATTCCGAGCCGGGGCAAGGTACGACGTTCAAAATCTACCTTCCGCAAATCGAGATGATACAAGAGGTGGTGGCCGAAAAACGTGAAGAGGTCGATCTATCTGGAGGCGATGATAAACATATCTTGGTAGTGGAAGATGAGGAGAGTCTGCGAAAACTGATTAACAGCATCCTTTTGCGGTTGGGCTACACTGTAACTCTGGCTGCCGATGGGAATGAAGCCCTTCTGCTGGTGGAGGAGAAAGGCTTGAAGCCCGATCTGATTCTGACCGATATGGTGATGCCAAACATGAGCGGAAAGGAACTGGTGGATTGCCTCCGGAAGAACTGCCCCGATCTCAAAGTGCTTTACATGTCCGGATATACAGCCAATGCCATCGTGCATGAAGAGGTTATAGATCACGGTTCATCCTTTATCCGGAAACCCTTCACCATCGGAAATATTAAGGCCAAAATCCGAAATGTTCTCAACAGCGACGACCAATGACCTGAATTTCCTGGTAAATAATCGACTACCAAGACCTTCCCTTGACCCTTTTGGCAGATTGCTGTAAAATTTATTTTGTGTCCTCAACTAAATAGAAGGTATCTTCCATGCCTATCCGGTTGACACATGTCAGTCTGATCCAGCAGGATTCTTGAGTACCAGGCTGTCTCCTAAACGTCACTGTATCTCTGGACCCGATATAGTCTATGTGGCCGTGTGCACTTCAGATGCGGGTTCGCAGGCCGTTCATTTAGGGAATATGCTCAAAACAAGACTGAGTAAAAGGGTAATGTCGCCAGTTGGTAGGCATAGCCGAAAGCGACAAGCTGAAACCTGTGTCAACCGGATAGGCATGCAATATGCAACACCGTAAGCTGACGGTTTGTTTTTATGAATCGAATTGTCAACAAGAGACAATCAGCAATACCAACAAAATACTCTTGCAAGAGATTGATCATCGACATCACGCAGAACATTGTTTTGCTAGGAAAAAAGAACGTCTAAATCTGGTGACCCATGCTACGAATATCGGTGTCTGGGAATGGAATTTGTTCACCGGGGAGACGGTTGTTAATGAACGGTGGGCCGACATACTGGGATATACACTGGCGGAACTTTCGCCAGTCAGTATCGAGACCTGGATTAAATCTTGCCATCCGGATGATCTGAAACGTTCAAATGCGTTTCTTGAGAAACATTTTTCAGGAGAATTGAATTATTATGATTGTAAATGTCGCATGCGCCACAGAAAAGGCTATTGGGTGTGGGTGCAGGTCCGATGCAAGGACGGTACTGTCCTTGACGGATTGTTTTCCGGGGAGGTAATCAGCTGTCAGGGAAAGCTTCATCTTCTAACTGTCACGATCGATATTACCGGTCGAAAACAGGCGAAGGCCCACCTGCGCCGTGCCTATGACACGATGGAACAGCAGGTTCGTGATCGGACCCGGGAAATCGAGCGGATCCACAGCCAGATGCTGATGCATGAAAAAATGGCATCTATAGGACAGTTGGCCGCTGGCATTGCCCATAAACTGAATAATCCGATTAATTTTGTGCTGATTAATTTTGTCACCCTTAGCGAATATTTCACAGATTTAGTCGAGATTCTCACTTGTTACCGCGAATTTACACGAGATTGCGAGATAAAATACGGGTTGCCCCCGGCCTTTAATAGTCTTCGCATTTTGTAAAAAACGCTTCAGGTAGACTATCTCCTGGAAGACATTCCTGACCTTTTTAATGAATCTCAACGGGGATTTGAGCGGATCACCCGGATTATCAAGAGCGTGCGAGACTTTTCACACTTGAACCGCACTGGAAATCTGACTTATTTCAATATTAACCAAGGGATTGAAGATACATTGATGACCTCTAAAAATGAATAATATAAATATTATGCCCAAATTCATAAAAAATCTAGGTGAACTGCCGGAAATTCAATGTTTTCCCGAGCAGCTCAATCAGGTATTTTTAAACCTGATTGTTAACAGTTCCCAAGCGATTTCGGAAAATCGGCAGGATAACGATGGAGTCATCGTTATTCGTACATGGCGGGATACCTATCATGTTTGTTGCGAAATAGCAGAAAACGGTCCCGGTATACCAAAAGCAATCCGATCCAGGATTTTTGAGCCGTTTTTTACCACCAAGGCTCACGGCAAGGGAACCGGACTGGGACTGAGTATCTCCTATGATATTATTGTCAACAGGCATTACAGAGAATTATTTGTTGAATGCCCACCTTCAGGCGGGAGCGTCTTTACAATATGGATACCAATGAACCTAACGAATGATAAGGATCAAAATCAGCCCCCTTGATCTAAACGTCCCGAAATTAGAATTGCCCGCTGAAAGAAATGTTGATTTTTACAAAAGAAAGGATTATATGGTTTTGTTTTTTAAAATAAAATTTATGAGATAAGTCTAAAATTGTAAAAGTAAGAGGTAATGATGAAAGTCGTTTTTCATGAAGATTTTTATAAAACATATACGTCAGATCCTGCGGCTGCAAGAGGACGTATAGAATCTATTGTAAAGGCAATTGAAGATAAGGTCGAATTTGTCGAGCCTAAGCCGGCAACCGAAGAAGACATTGCCCTTGTTCATACAGTCATTCATATAGATTCTATAAAAAAACAAGGGTTATATGATATAGCTGCTCTGGCTGCGCCCCTGGCGTTCGCTGGCG
>JAGYNR010000040.1 GCA_018399715.1 Desulfobacterales bacterium
AAAAGACAGTTTTCGTTCGGGCACTAGTTATGACAATCGCATGAAATGATGGATTCGCTATCGGGATCGAATACACTTTAAAGGCAAAATATTCGATAGCGATAGGGATCCCGATAGCGATTATTAACGTCCAACATCGGATCTTGATGTTTGAGTCGAAATTAAAACTGCTGAGATTCCATTTGGCATTTTTGTTCGGATATTGTATAATTTTTTATAATTAGATAGTGCCTGAACGAAAACTTCTGGTTTTCGTTCAGGCACTAGATAACCTTTGGCTAATGAGAGGTTTTAGGATGCTTTCCCGAAAACACAAAAATCAGGAAACGATAGGGGCTGTCGACCAGGAAAAGATCGGCAGACGGAGGTTTTTGAAAAAATCCGCACAGATGGCACTTTATGTGTCAGGAGCAGGGAGTATTTTGTCGTCTCCGATTTGTCTGCAACAACTGCTTGGAACCGCAAATGCCAAAACTGTTGCTTTCGGTGGTTCCGAATTGGCTAAAAGTGCGCCGGAAGCCCGTTTTTATATGTCAACGATTATGGAAGGCATCTCGTGTTCGGCATGTCACCGTGAAGATGAGGAGCTTGAAAACAGGGAGATTCAGCATGGTGCCGGCATTGTAAAATGCAGGTTGTGCGCCCTGGAATGTATGATCCGGCCGGGCGAGCGGGGCAAATGCCAGGCAAGAGAAAATGTGGGGGGCATTTTAAAAAGCCTGGTCTACGGTCGGCCGGCGAGTGTTCATGTGGATCCCATCGAGAAAAAACCACTTTTTCATTTTTTGCCCGGCAGTGATGCGTTATCATTGGCTACCTCTGGATGTCCCCTGAGCTGTAAATTTTGTCAGAACTGGCAGATTTCTCAGGCCCGTCCCGAGGATTTCAATACCCGCTATACACCGCCGGAGGCTATTGTAAAGGCAGCCATTCAGCGCAGCGCTCCTGTTATCGCTTTTACGTACAATGAACCGACGGTATTCACCGAGTATCTTACAGATATTGCCAGGATGGCACGGGATCACAACATAAGAAGTGTTTTGATTAGTTGTGGCTTTATGACAAAGGCGCCTCTTGATGAAATGTGCGATGTGCTGGATGCCATCAAAATCGATTTAAAAGGGTTTAGCCGAAGTTTTTATCGCCAGGTTTGCGGTGCGGAGATTGAGCCGGTGCTCAGAAGTATCCGGCAGGTCTCTCGTCGGAAAGTCCATCTGGAGCTGGTAAACCTGGTGGTTCCAACGTTAAATGATTCCGATAAAATGATGACGGAACTGTGCAAGTGGGTGATGGGTGAACTGGGGCCGGATGTCCCCCTGCATTTTACCCGCTTTCACCCGGATTATCAGATGCACAATCTGCCGCCTACTCCGGTAAGTACACTCGAAAGAGCCTATGATATCGCCAAAGATACCGGACTGAACTATCCTTATGTCGGTAACTATCCGGGACATCCGGGAAACCATACCTATTGTCCTCAATGTAAGGCGCCGGTTATCAAACGGATTGGGTTTTTTGTTACTGATAAAAACATGATCGATGACCGTTGTGCTGCCTGCAATACCAAAATCACCGGAGTATTTAACTGATTTTCAAGAATTTTTATTAGATCCCTTATAGCTGCCGTATGGTTGTGGAGAATTTTATGAAAATTAAATGTTATGTTCTGGTAACTTGCATCTTTTTTGCGTTGGCGGTCTGGGAAGGGTTTGCTCATGCTGAAAATATCCGCAAACCGGTAGCAGCCGGGAAGTTTTATCCAAAAGAAAAGAAATACCTGTTAAGAGCGATTGAAACCTATATGAACTCTGCGAAACCTGCCTCGGGGGAATGTCCGGTAGCTATCATATCTCCCCATGCCGGTTATATCTATTCAGGACAGATTTGTGCCGATGCCTTTAATCAGGCCGCAGGATTTAACTATGATTTGGTCGTT
Source organism: Desulfobacterales bacterium (assembly GCA_018399715.1). Taxonomy (GTDB): domain Bacteria; phylum Desulfobacterota; class Desulfobacteria; order Desulfobacterales; family SKZT01; genus M55B149. The sequence continues at coordinate 1,937 of JAGYNR010000040.1, forward strand.
ATATTGGGAACCAACCATACGGTCGGCGGATTTTCCAAAGTATCCATTTATTCACAGGGCGGCTATGAGACACCGCTGGGTATTGCAAAAATTGATCGCCAGACAGCCGGTGAACTCATTGCCATGGATGAAGCGTTTATTTTCAGAGAACTGGTTCATCAGCGGGAACACTCCGTTGAGGTACTGGTGCCGTATATACAGGTATTATTCCCACAGGCCATGATTCTTCCGGCAGTAGTGGGACAAAAAAATCCGGATGTGTGCCGACGGTTCGGAAAGGCTCTGGCAAGCGTTTTAAGTAGACAAAAAGACTTAAACGCTTTAATTGTCGCAAGCTCAGATTTATCCCATTACCCATCATATTCGGATGCCGTTCGGGTAGATCATGCAACGCTGAAGGCGATCTGTGGTCTAAACCCCGAATATGTTCAAAAGACACTTCACAAACAGATGAATGACGGTATTGTCAACCTGAAAACCTGTGCGTGCGGCGAAGCGCCCATTCTCGCCGCGATGGCGGCTGCGGAAAATCTGGGCGCAAATTGTGCCCGCCTTGTCAGTTATGCCAATTCCGGGGATATTGCCATTGGAAGCCGGGATCAGGTCGTCGGATACGGAGCCGTATCTTTTTTTAAAACGAATACCTGTAAAAAAATTGAAATTACCGAAGATCCCCTGGAATCCAAATATGGCAAACTTAACTCAAAAGAACAGGAAACACTTTTAAACATTGCCCGTATGTCCATTGAGCAGCTTCTTTCCTGCCGGATAATTCCTTTGGTAAGAGATGTGCCGCCGGCTTTGAAATCCCACCGGGGCGCTTTTGTAACTCTTAAAAAAAACGGACATCTTCGCGGATGTATCGGACATATGGTCCAGGACCGTCCTCTGGGTCAGGTCGTATCTTCTATGGCGCTTCAGGCTGCTTTCAATGATCGCAGGTTTACCCCTGTCACTTATCCGGAAGTGCCTGATATCGAAATTGAAATTTCAGTTCTGACACCTTTCAAAAGGGTCAAAAACCCCCAGGAAATCATAGTGGGCCGTGACGGAGTCGTTCTGGGAAAAGACGGGAAAAAGGCCGTTTTTTTGCCCCAGGTGGCCGTTGAACAAGGATGGAACCGCGAGGAAATGCTGGATCATCTTTGCCGAAAGGCGGGGCTTTCCGATGGAAGTTGGCGGCACAAAAGCAAATTTTATACTTTTCAGGCCCAGGTTTTTTCTGAATCCAAGATCCGTTACCATTGAAATTTTATCTGTTCATTATCGGTCTTGTCTCCATTTTAGGTCAGGTGGTGATCCTCAGAGAGTTGAGTGTTGCCTTCTATGGCGTTGAGCTGATCTATATACTGGCGTTAGGCATTTGGCTGTTGTGGTCTGCTGTTGGAGCTGCTACGGGTAGAAGAAATAAAATCCGCCCGGTTGCAGCAGTGAACATTGTGTTTGTCGTCTTGGGAATTTTATGGCCGCTCGAAGTTGCTGTCATAAGGGCTTTGAGGCTGATCACCGGAGCTATCCCCGGCAGTTACCTTCCCTTTGGAAAACAACTGTTGGCCATGGGTTTTTACCTGTTTTTCCCGGGGGTTCTTCTGGGACTGCTGTTCCAATGGGCAGCGAAATTATATGTGGCATCCGGGAAGCAAGATGAGTCCCAAAATGCCTTTGGCAATACATTGGCCGGAGCTTATGCGATCGAAAGCGCGGGCGGTGTGGCCGGTGGATTGGCGGCTACCTTGTTTCCGGTGCTCGGTATTCAAAATTTTTCACAGGCAATGATTTGCAGCCTGATGTCTTTCCTGGTGTTGGTGGTTTCCCCGAACAAAGAACGCCTGGTCCGAAAACGTGTAGGGATTGCCGTTACAGTTATAGCTGTCTTTTTCATCTTTTTGGGAAAAATATTGCCCATAGACCGGCAAATGACCCGATGGAATCATCCGAATTTGGTTGCTTGTCAGGATACGCCTTATGGGCGAATTGCCATTTCGGAAAGCGGCGGTCAGTTCGCGGTATTTGAAAACGATGCCCTGATGTTTGAAACACAAAATATTGCAGCAGAGGCGTTTGTCCATACAGCCGCACTTCATCATCAAAATCCGCAAAAATTTCTTATCCTGGGGGGAGGTTTTGAAGGACTTGTTCGGGAGTGCCTTCAATACAAACCGTCCCGGTTGGATTATGTGGAACTTAATAAACGCTTACTTCGCATGATTCAGCAACATCTGCCGCCTGAGTCACTGAGTTTTTTAAACAGCGAAGCGGTAACGACTCATATTGCCGATCCAAGAGAATTTGTATCCGGTGTCGAGACAACGTATGATATGATCATAGTGGGCATGCCACCGCCCATGTCGGGTCAAACCAATCGATTTTATACGCGTGAATATTTTCAGGAATGCAGTCAATCACTTTGTCCGGATGGTATCCTGGCGATTCGGATTCCTTCTTCGGAAAATATCTGGACGCCTTTTCTCACTTATCGCAATGCCGGTATCTACGGGGCGCTGCAATCTTCATTTCATCATGTCCTGGTATTTCCGGGCGTTACAAATGTGATGGTGGCATCGAATGCTCCGTTGAGCCGGAATCCGGATGAGCTGATTGATCGGTTTAAGCAGCGAAACCTCCAAACCAGGCTGTTTACCCCGGCTTATATTCGATATCTGCATACCAATGACCGGTTTTTTAGTGTCGAAAAGATGCTCTCTGCCGCTGATGCTACGCCCAACTCCGATACCCATCCGGTTTGTTACCAGTATTCCGGTATGATATGGCTTTCAAAGCTGATTCCCGGGATCGTCCATCGGGATATATCGGTTATGAATTCATACAAAGGATATGTCGGAATTTTTCTGGTTTTTGCCGGCTGTATTTTTTTGGCATTTTTAACGGGAGCACACCGAAAAGATCGATCGCGACGGATTTTAACTATTTTCCTGGCCGCCTTTATCGGAATGGTAATGGAAACTATGTTCTTACTTTATTATCAGTCCAAAAACGGTGTTTTATTTCAAAATATCGGGATCTTGCTGATGGTGTTTATGGCCGGGCTGTCGGCTGGCTCGATAGTCATTCACAGGCTGTGGCAAAAAATCGGATCGAGCAGAGGAGGAAATACGGGCATTGGAAAATTCCTGTTTTTATTTTTTATATTGCTCAACCTTTTTTTTGTGGGCATGGTACATCTTCAATTGCCATCCGGACTGTTGATCATGTCATTGTTTTTATTTTTGAGTGGATTTATCGTTTCGGGAATTTTAGCCCATGGCAGCCTCCTGGGAGTCCGGGATCAAAAAGCAGTTGTTTCTCCTTTGTATGCATCCGACCTTGCCGGCGGATGTGCGGGCTCCCTCGCTGGAAGTCTCCTTTTGGTACCATTTTTGGGGATGATGCTCTCTGCAATCCTGATGATCTTTCTTTCCGGGGCAGGGATTTTGATGATCCGCGAATAGATAAATGAAGGGTTGAGCATTTGAAACCTTTTTATTTCAAAAATTAGCTTGCTTTTTATTTAAACTGATGTATATTGGTATTATTCAACATGATCGATGGCCATTAGGAATCATTGATTCGAAAAGGCGATTTTTTTCTGTAGGAACGATTCTGTACCACAATGAAGCATCCTCCAGTTTAAGATTTTGAATAATATTTAAGAAAGGGGGAATGTTATCATGGCAAATGGTACTGTAAAATGGTTTAATGACCAAAAGGGTTTCGGTTTCATCGAACAGGAAAACGGTCCGGATGTGTTTGTTCATCATTCAGCTATAAAAGCTGACGGTTTTAGAAGCCTGAACGAAGGTGATCGTGTTACCTTTGATATTGAACAAGGCAACAAAGGTCCATCCGCTAACAATGTCACTATAGGCTAACGCTTTTAGTGCATCTGCAAAAAAAGGGGCAGCTATTTATTAGTTGTCCCTTTTAAGTCCTGCCTCAACATCACAACGACAAAGGAAAGAAAACTTTAAACTACTTAGTGCCCGAAATGCGTCTTGAATACGGACCAAAAGGCAAACAGCATGGAAGCGTTTCCTGGTATATGTTCCTTATCTGTTTAGATTTGGGAACTGTTTTTCTTTCCGGTATCAGACGTGGTTTTGATAAAAACTCAACCTGAGATCAAAACCATTGATCTCTCATCAAGGAAATTATATATGAATTTTCAAAATTTTTGTTTTCACCCTGCTATTACTGAAGGTGTAAAAAAAGCAGGTTTTGTTACTCCTACCCCAATTCAGAGGAAAGCTATCCCTGAGATCCTTAAAGGAAGCGATGTAATGGGGCTGGCTCAAACCGGTACGGGAAAAACAGCCGCCTTTGTATTGCCCATTCTTAACAGGCTTATCAACAGTCAAAGAGAGAAGATCGGGGCGCTTATCGTTGTTCCTACCCGCGAATTGGCTGAACAAATTCACGGGGCCATCAGGATTTTGGGGTGCCGAACCCGTTTGCGCAGTGCCGTAGTGTATGGCGGCGTAGGAATAAACCCACAGATCAAGGCTCTCAAAAATTCGAATATCGTGGTGGGCTGCCCCGGCCGCTTGCTGGACCATATAAACCGCCGGACCATTGATCTTTCACGGCTTGAAGTGTTGGTTCTGGATGAAGCCGATCAGATGTTCGACATGGGATTTTCTCCGGATATCCGCAGGATTATGGCGCACGTCCCCTCACAAAATCGCCAAACGCTGCTATTTGGTGCCACCATGCCTGAAAATATCCGTTGCCTGGCAAATGATGTTTTGCAAAATCCGGTTACAGTTCAGATAGGCACTATGTCCGCTGTGGAAACTGTCAGCCATGCTCTTTATCCTGTGGCTCCGCATTTGAAAACCGCTTTGTTGATAAAATTACTGAGCCATTCTCATATCGGGTCGGTTCTGGTATTTACCCGTACAAAGTTTCGTGCCAAAAGTTTAGGCGAAAAGCTTACACGGGCAGGTTACCGATCAACCTCACTGCAGGGAAATCTTTCTCAGTTACGGCGCCGGAAAGCGCTGGACAGCTTTCGCTCCGGGAAATTTCAGATTCTGGTTGCTACGGATATAGCATCTCGCGGCATAGACGTCTCCAATGTTTCCCACGTTATCAATTACGATATTCCAGCTACCCCCGAGGCATATATCCACCGTATCGGGCGTACCGGTCGGGCGGAGCATACCGGAGAGGCGTTTACGCTGGTTACCAAGGAAGATACCCGGATGGTAAAGGCAATCAACAAAGCGATCGGTAGTTGTGTGGAGCAGCGAACACTGAAAGATTTTAATTATGGGGTCCCTGTGGCGTCATCAGGTAAAAAAATCAATTTCCGTTCAAGGCGGACGCGACAAACAGGGAAGCGAAAACCGTTTAAATCCGGAGTATATGTATAAAACATTAAAGACAGCTTTGCCTGACCTGACCTTCACCGTTTCTTTTTCCTGGAAGATAAGTCGCAAAGCTGTGTTGAAAGGTATGAAAAGTTATTTTTGCCATCGTATGAATTAAAATATCACGTGAGCAGGGTTGAGATTAAAGATTATCGGTATATATTATTTTTATACGGCGAATCGTTTACAAAAATTTTTTTCAGCTTTCCCGGAACCAATGAGAATCAGTTCGTCACTTTTTTTCAGTCTCATTGTAGGATCGGGATTGACCAAAACCTTATTGTTTCTTTTTACTGCTATCACGCTACAACCGGTATTTTCTCTGATTTTAAGCTCCACAAGACTTTTGTTTACAAATTCATGATTCAGGTGATTTCGAAATACATTCAATCCTTCGGACAGCATTACAATATTTTCCGGTTTCAGCAAATTCATAGTGGTGGTGGTGCACAGGGAGCTGTAAGACAATACCAGATTGGCTCCTGCCCGATGAAGTGTGTTGACATTTCGGTCCAGGCTGGCCCTGCTGATGATTTGAGAATCTGGTCGAAGTCTTCTGCAGTAGATGGTTAAATAAATATTTAAGTCATCATTGTGGGTGGTAATGATAATAGAGGGGGTGTCGTTTATACCTGCCTTAATCAGCGTGTTCAGGTCGCTTGCATCACCGTGAATAAAGTGCTTGTCTTTCAATCCAATGCCAATATTTTTTTCCACGATGCGGTAATCCACATCTCTTTTTTTTAAATCTTCCCCCACAGCTTGTCCTACCCGACCCCCGCCCAAGATAACTACCGGAGCTTTGCTCATTTCCCCATAGCCAAGCCTTCCGATCAACCGGTCGTAATTGTCCAACTGTTCTTCATTGCCGGCCAACAAAAGCACTGAGGATTCTCCGATTTGTGTATCGGCAGTCGGTGTCTGAAATAGCCCCCGTTCCCATATGCCAACAATATTTACCCCGGTGATTTGACGCAAATTGCTCTCAGCCAGCGTTTTTCCCTGGAGAGGTGTTCTCATGGCAGGGGCCTCGGCAATGAGAAGTTCATCAAAACGACCAATGATATTAGCTGTCATGCTGCCCCCAAGCACGCGTCTGGCCAAAGCATTTCCCAGCAACCGGGTAAACTGAAATACGTGGGTGCTTCCGGCCAGCTCAAGGATATCAACAGAATTTTCCATGTCTGCGTTGGAGATAATTTTTATCTTGTTACTGATTTCCCGGATAGTAAAGACAATATTAGTGCTGGTAATATCCGAATTTAAAACCACCACCATAGTTGCATGATTAACCCTGAGTTTTCTATAGGTATCAGGACTGTCAAGATCTCCCACAACGATGTCATACCCCAGGTCATGAAGTTCAAGTGCGTGTTGCAGGTTCTGAATAAGAACCACATATGGAATGCCATATTGAACAAACCGTTCGATCATGTTGGCAGCTACATTGTCAAAATATGTCAAAATAACATGACCGGACACTGTATCTGGAACACCCCGGGGGGCTCTGGCCTTGTTCTGAGCTTCAAGCCAGGGTGCATAAAAAAATTGAATAAAGGTAAACGGCAGTATAATCAGTAACAGCACGATTCCGTTAATCAAAACAATAACGGAGAAAAACCGGCCGATATCGCTATGAAAGGTAATATCCCCGAAACCCAGAGTGGACATGACCGTCAATGTCCAGTAAAAGCCGGTAATCCACGAATATTGCTGTCCTTCATAGAGCATCAGCAGATGAAACAAAATACTGTAGAAAGATATAAATAAAAACAGCAAAAAGAAAAACTTCAAAAGAAGCCGGGTATTTGCTCTTCTGGTGTTCTCCTGTAATAGTGTCGCCAGTTGGGAAAAAATAAACTTCATTAATATGTAAAAAACAGGAAAATTCAGTTACTTTGGTTATTAATCTCTTTTTCGCAATGCCAATGGTGGCGCCAGGATCTCCGACCACACCACCGCCTTTTGAAGTTCACTGATGGCAACTTTTTTGCCGGGCTTTTTTAGTGGGGAGATTTCAGGAGCCGGTGGCAAAGTGGGAGGTTCGGGCAAAGGTTTGGCATAACTTGCCATCGTCTGTTTTTCAGGTGTGATATGGTTGATAAGCGGCGGTGGAGTTTCAAAACCCTTAAAATCTTTTTGTTCTGCTTTAGGACGTAAAGGTTGTTTTTTTAACCAGCCCGGTTTTCTTTTGGGTTTACTTTTACGGTCTTTATCGTTCTTTTCTTGCTTTGATGCCTCTATTTCTTCTTTTATTTGGGTGACCAAATCGCCGAGAACTTGTTTCCATGGGGATTCTTTGACAGTCGTTGTTTGTGAAGAAAAGATCTGTTTTAAAACTTTCCGGATGATAAAAATGAAAAAGAAAAAAATAATCAGCGGAATGAAAATCTGTATATCCATATCTTCTACCCTATTTTTTAAGCGTTCTCAAAGATGGTTCTTTTATTATCCCGGTGATCGACGATATACAGCAGAGTGCCGATAGATTCCATCTCTTTTAACAAGGCTGAAACAATATCTCTCGGGATATTGTATATGCGAAAATAAATATGTAGATATCCCGAAGGTGCATTGTCGGCGCAGGTCAGAATACCTGCGATTCGGCCGCTGTATTTTTGAATCAATTGCCGTATTTCTTTTATGGGACCGGGAATGTCCTTGACACGGACAGCGATCTGGATACCTTTTTTACCAAGCCCTGTAATAAAGATAAGCGCCTTGAATATATCACTTCGGGTAATGATGCCAATCAGCCGCTCTTTCCGATCGACCACCGGTAATCCGGAAATCTTGTTTTCCAGCAATAATTCAGCAGCTTCTTCAATAGTATAATCCGGAGGAACCGTTACCACTTTTTTGATCATCAAATCTTTTACTTTTATTCTGCTGACCAGATACAAAAGCTCGTGAATATCCAACGTACTGGCATCTGAGGGAGACGCCTTTTTTAAATCACGATCACTGATGATACCGACCAGTTTTTCATGTGAGAGAATCGGGAGAAGATTAATATTTTTTTCTTTCATTTGATGAATAGCATCCTGCATAGATTCATCGACATCGACTGTAAAAACCTTTCCGCTCATCCAATTTTTTACCAGCATGATATTTTACCTTCATCCTTATTTGAGTTTTTTGCCGGAAAGACAGCAATCAAAGGCGTTGCCTGGGTTCAATATCTTCCATATGAACGGCAAATATACCTTTTTTCCGGTCATGGAAATACAATGTTAGACTTTTTTCAATAACGGTAAAGGCCAGATCCGCCCAAGGGATTTCATCTTCGTTGAAAAGTCTGACCGAAAGGCTTTCCTCTCCCGGTCTGAAATCCGTGTCGATTAACTGACAGCGGAACATGATATAAACCTGACTCACAAACGCCAAATTAAAAATGCCATAGGGCGTCAGATGGTTCAATCTGGCATATGCCTCTTCCCACGCCTCCCTCCTGGCACCTTCAGCCACCGACTCACCTTTTTCCAGGTACCCGGCCGGCAACGTCCATTTTCCCAGTCCCGGCTCTATAGCTCTTTTGCAAAGCAGAATTTGGTTTTTCCATTCCGGAATACAGCCCACGACCATCTTCGGGTTTTCATAGTGAACTGTGTTGCAAAAGGGGCAGACATACCGAACGCGATCATCTCCAATGGGTATTTGTTCTATAAGGGGTTTACCGCAGTTGGTGCAAAATTTCATTGGCTTTCTCATTTCTTCAAATTTTTCAGCTATGTTTGTTTCCCTGCTCCGGCTTTTAAATAAAGAGCCAGCATTCCTCCTGCTATTACCATCAGAATACACAATACCTGACCCATTGTAAAAGAGTTCCATACAAATCCTAACTGAAAGTCGGGCATTCTGAAAAATTCCAGAAAAAATCGGAAAGCTCCGTAAAAGACCAGGAAAAAAACTACCATCATGCCATCTGTGAATTGTTTTTTTCGCAATCTCCACAATAAAGCAAAAAGAATCAAACCTTCAAAAAAGGCCTCATAAAGTTGTGAGGGATGCCTCGGAAGGCCATCGGTTCCGGGAAACACCATTGCCCAGGGCACATCAGTGATTCGTCCGGATAACTCTGCATTGATGAAGTTACCGATTCTGCCGAACCCCAGACCGACCGGAACGGTTACAATCACACTATCGGCTACAGCAAATAATGGAAAATGTTTACGGTTGCAAAACCATGCACCGGATATCAGTGCTCCGATCAATCCGCCGTGAAATGACAATCCGCCATGCCATACGGCGATAATTTCCAGAGGATTTCTCAGGTAATCGCCCCATTGCCCATACTGATAGAACACCAGATAGCCGATTCTGGCACCTACAATCAGGCCGGTCACCAGATACAAAAGCAACTCATGAGTGGTTTCGGCATCCAGCCCGATTTCCCGGGATCGCCTTTGACGTCTGATAAGAAAATAGGATACAATAATTCCCACGACATACATAAGGCCGTACCATCGTATATGTATCGGACCGATTTGGATAATGTCCGGGTCTATGTCAGGATAAGAAATCATACCAGTTTTTTTGGTTTAAGCCAGGTCTGCCGGTCCCGGATATTTTTTTCTCAGGATAATTGTTTTTTGATTCATTAACCATACCGGAAATGATGGCATTCCGGTGCAGGTTACCAGTTAAGGGTTGTGGTACGATCATTTCTTGTCACGACCCTAAAGGAAAATCAAATGAAACCTGTTGAAGAACTGATGGCCGAACACCAGGCTATTTTAAAAATGCTGAATATTCTCGAAAAAATACTCTTGGTTCATAAAAAAGACCATATTATTTCAATTCCGCATCTTAATCAAATTGTGATTTTTTTCAAGGTATTTATCGATAAATGCCATCATGGAAAAGAAGAAAAATTTTTGTTTCCGGCGTTTGAGGAAGCCGGAATTCCCAATGAGGGAGGACTTATGGGTATCATGTCCGAAGAACATCACCTGGGCCGGCAATATGTTGAAGAAATGAGTAAAGCTTTAAATCTGAAGGAAAACGAGGATCATAATATTTCAAGGTTTTCAGAAGCTTCATATCGGTATACCGGTCTTTTGCGAAGCCATATTGAGAAAGAAAATCAGATCCTTTTTCCTATGGGTGAAGCCAGGTTATCCTCGATGGACAGAAAAAAAATCAGTGACCAGTTTTTTCAGTGGGAAAAGAATGAAATCGGATGGGATCAGCACGAAAGTTTTCATTGCCTGGTAGAAAATCTTGGGTCTATCTATTAAAAATAACCTGGATGAATTAAAAATATATTCTTGACAAAAATTCAACCGCAATGGTAAGCATACAAATTTTACTTCTGGTGAGTTTAACCATAGATACGTTAAACTCTACTGTTATGTTTACTTGCTCTGTCGTTGCCGGGCGGGGCTTTATATCCGTAAGGAGGTTGTAAATGAGAAGGTATGAATCTATTTCAATTATCGATAACGAAGTCAGTCCTGAGGACCGCGACGTACTTTTCGAAAGGTTCGAGGAAATTATCAGCCGGCATAAAGGTATGTTGGTGGATCTTGATGAATGGGGAAGCAGAAAGCTGGCGTATACCATCAAGAATAAGTCGCGTGGGTATTATGTCCGGTTGGATTACTGCGGTTCCGGTGAGGTGGTTCAGGAGCTGGAACGTTTTTTTAGAATTGATGACCGGATATTAAAATATCTGACAGTTTTGCTTGAAAAAAATGTTGATATGGACCTGATGAATGAAGAAAAAGAACGACTGGCAGCCGGAAAAATAGAAAGTAGCGAACAAAAGACAAAAGAAGAGCAATCATCTCCGGATGTTCAAATTGCGTCTCCGGAAGCTGTTAAAAGTGCGGCGTCCGAAACCCACGAAGACAAAATTGTTGGCGAGTCCGAATCAGAACCTGAAACCACAGAGACAGAGGAGAAATAAAATGGCCACTTTTCCCCGTAAAAAAAGAAAATTTTTTCACCGAAGAAAGGTATGTCGTTTCTGCGCTGACAGCAGCCTTAAAATAGACTACAAGGACCCATCTTCCTTAAAATATTTTATTACCGAGCGGGGAAAAATTATTCCCCGTAGGATTTCAGGGGCTTGCGCCAAGCACCAGCGAGAGCTTACACTGGCTATCAAACGTGCCAGAATGATTGCCCTTTTGCCCTTTGTGGGTCCCTACGAATCCGATTAAATAGTGCCCGAACGAAAACTATGATTTTTTGTTAAGATCAAGGAAAACGAAAATTTTAACCACAGACATCCATTGCGTATTTCGAGGATTAAAATTTGAGTCTGACACAGATATTGGCGAAAAAGACAGTTTTCGTTCAGGCACTAAATACACAGGAGCGTTATTGCGCGCGCGATGAAAAAGCGCACTTATTTAAGGAGATTCAAAAGTGCATCATCGCCCTTTGACGGATGCACCCAAGGAGATTGCAAAGGGAATCGGCATAACCAGTCTGCTTTTCGCGGTATCCATGTATTTACCGTTGATGGGTTTTTTATGCAGTTTTCTGATCCCACTTCCGATTCTTTTCTACAGGGCTAAACTGGGCCGTCACCTGAGCGGAATTTTGATACTGGGTACGCTGCTTGTGATCAGTATGATTGTGGGCAAAATTTCGTTCGATGTTGTTTTCTTTGCTCATCTTCTGCTTTTGGGATTTTTCCTGGGTGAAGTGTTTGATATGAAATTATCTGTTGAGAAAACTATTGCGTATCCTTGTTGCGCCCTATGGGCAACATCAGTGATCAGCTTGTTTTTTTTCAGCCTGATAACCGGAGACCAGATAACAGTTTTGGTTTCAGATTTTGTCAGTAAGAATTTAGAAACTACTCTTCAACTTTACGAAGAAATGGGTGTGCCACCGGAAACCATTCAGATGCTCAGGGACTCCCTTGAAACCATTCGGTATGCCCTGGTCAGGGTTATTCCCGGATTTCTGGCCGGAATGACACTGTTGATTGTCTGGAGCACCCTGCTGCTGGCAAAACCCGTTTTTGCCGCAGGCCATCTTTCCTTTCCATCGTTTGGACCGTTGAAATTTTGGAAAGCACCGGATTTTCTGGTATGGGTTTCTATCGGGTGCGGAGTGGCGCTTTTATTTCCATATCAGGGGGTGAAACTTCTTGCCATAAATGGTCTTTTTGTTTTGATGACCATTTATTTTTTTCAGGGAATTGCCATTGTTTCCTGGTTTTTTGAAAAAAAGGATTTTCCCAGACTGCTGAGAATTATTTTTTACTGCTTCATCGCAATCCAGCAGTTGATGATTCTGCTTCTTATCGGAGTTGGTTTTTTTGATATGTGGCTAAACTTTAGAAAATTGAAAAACAGTGATCATAATTCATAAACAATAAAAAATGTTTTTGATATTTATGGAGGCGACAGATGAAAATAATTTTGAAAGAAACCATTGATTCTCTTGGGCTGGCCGGTGCCGAGGTGGACGTGGCAAAGGGATATGCCCGTAACTATTTGCTTCCGCAAAACAAAGCCTTGCTGGCTACTCCTGAAAATCGCAAAAGAATGGAACAGGAGAAAGCGAAATTTGCTATTCAGACCGCCAAGGAGCGTGCATCCGCCGAGGAAATGGCCAAGCGCATAGAGGATATAAAGATTACCATTCCTGCCAAAGTCAGTGAAGAAGACCGTCTTTATGGATCGGTTCAGGTTCGTGACATTATTGATGCACTTGAGACCCAAGGAATTGAAATTGAAAAAAAGATGGTGCTGCTAGCTGAGCCGATCAAGCAATTGGGCACCTACCGGGTTCCAATCCGAATTTATTCGGAGATCGAGCCTGAAATTTCGGTAGAGGTTGTCCCGGAGTAACCAGGCAGTAACTATGGTTGAACGTCAGGCACAATCCATCAAAGATCTCTCTTTGGAACATCTTCCTCCCCAAAGCCTGGAAGCCGAAGAGTCAATTTTGAGTGCAGTTCTCATTGATAACAGCACATTGCTGGATATCATGGAGATTTTGCATCCGGAAGACTTCTATCGATCGGCGCATCAGAAGATCTTTTCTGCTATCACCGATCTGTTTTCCAAAAATGAACCCGTTGACCTGGTGACATTGAGCAACCGGCTAAGGGAAACCGGGAAGCTCGATGAAATCGGTGGCGCAGCATATTTGGCCAGCCTGGTGGATACGGTTCCTTTGGCTGTTAATGCACGGTATTACGCTAAAATCATTCGGGACAAGGCTTGCCTTAGGCGGCTGATTGAAAAAGCGCATCTGATCATTCAACGATGTCTGGAAAATCGGGGAAATGCGGATGAAATGATCGATTTTGCGGAAAGCTCCGTTTTTGAAATTTCAGAAAACAAAATTAGTCCTTCATTTTTTCCCATTGGTCAGATCATTGATAAGAGCATTGACGCCATTGAAGAACAACATAACCGGAAACAATTAATAACCGGTGTTCCTACCGGTTTTAAAAAGCTCGATGAGATGACATCGGGTTTTCAGGGATCGGATCTTATTATCATCGCAGCGCGGCCTAGCATGGGAAAAACAGCTTTGGCATTAAATATAGCTCGCCACGCTGCTGTAGATGCCAATATTTCTACCGCTTTTTTTTCATTGGAAATGTCAAAAGAGCAGCTTTGTATGCGTCTTTTGTGTTCGGAAGCGAGACTCGATTCAGCTAAGTTAAGAAGCGGATTTTTTAACCAGAAGGATTGGGAACGATTGATAGAGGCTGCGGATACTTTGACACAGGCTCCTTTATACATTGATGACTCACCGGATGTTTCGGCATTAGAAATACGGGCTAAGGCCAGACGGCTGAAAATGGAGCATGATCTTGGCATAGTGATTGTTGATTATCTTCAGCTCATGAAAACCCGCAGTTCATTCGAACGGCGGGAACTGGAAATTTCAGAAATTTCCAGATCTTTAAAAGGGCTGGCCAAGGAGTTGGGCATTCCGGTTATTGCACTTTCACAGTTGAACCGAAAACTGGAGGAAAGAAGCGATAAACGACCACAATTGTCCGATTTGAGAGAATCCGGCGCCCTGGAACAAGATTCCGATGTTGTGGCTTTCATTTACCGTGATGAAGTCTACAACAAAGAGGAAAACAACCCCAACAAAGGAACCGCTGAAATTATATTAGCCAAACAGCGAAACGGTCCTACAGGGAAAGTGACACTTACCTTTATTAATCAATACACTCGTTTTGAAAACATGGCCACAGAGGCAATTTTTAATGGAAACCGGTAATGAAGATTTCTTATAAGTTAATGAAACTTTTATAAAAGTTTCATTCTGACAGTAGACAGGGAGGCGTAATCGACTTATATTTATCCCAAGTGGACGTTTTATGAACGATTCATCATTGTTATATTGTTTTTGATTTCATAAATTTATAGCGTTCACTTCAGGATTTAAACAAATATGAAAAAAAAGGTTTATGGTAATTCCAGCGGCTTAAAAGCCAGCCAACTCAAAAAGTTAGAAAATTTATACCGCCGACGAATGCCGCCGGAATCTATTGCTACTTACGAACTCATCCGTGATATCAGCCGCCTTTCTCATGACATTCACCGACAAATAGGTCTCCTGATAGATCGTTTAGGAAAAGTTATCCATGTCATTGTGGGGGACCAGCAGAAGATTATTATTCCGGATTTAAGTGATTATCGTGTTGCTCCCGGAAGATTACGGGGGTTAAGGTGTATTCATACCCATCTGAAAAATGAACCGTTAACCCGTGACGATCTTGCTGATCTGGCGCTGCTGAGTTTGGATTTAATGGCGGCGGTAAACTATGATGATTCCGGTTTTCCAACGACAGTTCATGCCGGACATATTTTCCCGGAAAATTCAGATTCTCCTTACCAGATAATGGAGCCTCTCGATCCACACCATCTCGATATCGGTTGTCAGAAATTTATCCAGGCATTAGAGGAGGAATTATCCCAGCGCAGAAAATTAGTCAGGTCTGATGGAAAGGAGCGGGCATTGCTGGTAAGTGTTACGTCTGCACCCAAAGCGGTAGCCTTGGATTCATTGGCTGAGTTGACAGAGCTGACCCGTACCAGCGGTATCCATGTTGCCGACACCGTACTTCAGCAGCGCCAGAAAGTCGATCCCCGCTTTCTTATGGGACGCGGTAAGCTCCAGGAACTGATTATCCTGGCGCTTCAGAATTTTGCAACGCTTTTGATTTTCGATCAGGAACTGAATCCTTCTCAAATCAGATCCATTACAGATGCTACTGAGCTAAAGGTTATCGACAGGACCCAATTGATTTTGGATATATTTGCCCAGCGGGCTCAGACACGCGAAGGAAAATTGCAGGTCGAACTGGCTCAAATGAAATACCTCCTTCCCCGTCTGATAACGAAGAACACGGCCATGTCCCGGTTGACCGGGGGTATCGGAGGCAGGGGTCCTGGTGAAACGAAACTGGAGATAAATCGGAGACGGGTTCGTGAACGGATAACCCAGCTTGAAAAGTCACTTGAATCCGTTAAAAAACAGCGTCGTCAGCAACGTTCGCTTCGGGATCGAAGGGGACTTCCGGTGATCTCCATTATTGGATATACCAATGCAGGGAAGTCCACTTTGCTCAATTCGCTGACCGGAAGCAAGGTTCTGGCGGAAAAAAGGCTTTTTGCTACTTTGGATCCCTCCAGTCGGCGGCTGAAATTCCCACGGGATATTGAGGTAATTATAACTGATACAGTAGGATTTATAAAAAACCTTCCTGCAGACCTGATGGTGGCTTTCAGGGCTACTCTGGAAGAACTTGAAAACGCGGATTTGCTTCTCCATGTGATAGATATCAGCAACCCGCGGTTTGAAGATCAGATAGGATCAGTGGAAAAGATTTTAGAGGAGTTACAGTTGGATCACATTCCGGTAATCCGTGTACTCAATAAAAGGGACTTGGTTAATACCAGGTCTGTTAAACAGCGGGAGCGAATATATCATGGCACCGCGATATCGGCGAATGATGAATCTACTTTTTTCCCGTTGATTGAAAAAATGTCCTTATGGTCTGAATCATTAGCGGCAGTTGTATAATCCGGATGCTGAAGTTAATGCCCGAACGAAAACTGTCTTTTTCGCCAATATCTGCGTCAGACTCAAATTTCAATCCTCGAAATACTCAATGTATGTCTGTGGTTAAAATTTTCGTCTTCCTTGATCTTAACGAAAAATCCTGGTTTTCGTTCGGGCACAAGTTAGTTGTTTACCCGGAAGATGAAATATTTTTTTATAAAAA
>JAGYNR010000041.1 GCA_018399715.1 Desulfobacterales bacterium
AATGAATTTTTAAGGCTCTCCTCCAACTTAAATTACAATCTTAGCGCTGCATCTTTAAACCGTTACAATATTTTAATGTTTATTTTGGGACAAAAACCCCTTCACAAAAATCCTGAAAAAGACAAGGTGTATAAAAGCATTGCCATGGAAAGCATAGGATATCTTTTAAAAGCCTATAGCGGAAAAAAAAGACGATTGGGGCCGCATGCCGTGATTCACCCGCTTCGTTCGTCTGCACTGCTGTGCCTTGCAAAAACCGATATTAAGCTGCCCCTTCTTTTGATTCAGTTATTTCATGATATTTTGGAAGATATTCAAAGTCCGGATTTTTCTTCCCAACAATGGAAAGAATTGGAGGAAGATCTGGTGGGCATATTTGAGCGTCTACAGCCGGATGAAGAATCGCTGTTAAGAAAAAAATTGTTATATCTGACCCGTCTAAGAAAAGAGCAGTATTGTGAATATATCGGACGACTATTGGTTGGGGCCCGAAAATATCCTGACCTGATGATTGTTAAGCTGGCTGATCGTCTCGACAACACAATGGATATGCGAATCGGGGACCACGATCCTTTGGAGGGGGTCAATTTTTTTCAGGAGATATTTCAGTTGCTGTTTGTAAATTCATTCAAGGGACATATTCCAAAGGAGCATCAAATAATGCCGTTAACGCTTAATGCGGCCCGAAGAATGTACCAGTTGTTTAAAAATGCTGTTTTGTTGTCCCTGATTCGCCAAAAACAGCATAACAGCGAGGACACTGCCCTATCTATTCTTTTCAATTCGCTGGCGAAAGCGAGTCTTTTGGAGGCTCAACGGATTTTTATTAATATCATTGGTTATCACATCACAAAAGTATCTACACAGCGCGAACTTTTAATTGATGCCATGGACTATTGTTATTCCGGGAAAACCGAACTGGTTACTAAGCCTCACGGAAACCGTATTCTCGATGGTCTGTTTACCACTTACTTTGCTATTTCCTCCAAAGAAGAAAGGAAACAAAAACTGGATCACCTTCACAGTAACAAACTGTTGATGCTGGAGGCATCCGTAGCATTTACCGTCATCTTTTTCTCCTTTTTGAATTCACCTGAATTTTATGTCCAGGGCATCAGTACCAGCGGGATAAAACCGACCGGTATCCGTAATCAATCATGAAAAATTAGTAAACCCCAACATGAATGTTAAAAAATGGGCAGCATTTTTGGCAACATAATGGATGCCGGATCTTTCGGCAAATTCAGGATCTTTTAAAAATACAGGGCCTCCGGCTATAACGACGGTCGTTGAAGGCAGGTGACGAGTTAAATGAATCAATTCATCTTCAGTATCAAATTGAAGGACTGTCAGTCCCAAAAAATCCGGCAGATCTGTATTGCATTCTACAATAATTTTTTCGGAGGATTGTAAAAGTCCCAAATGTTTAATCCGAAGCCCGATAACTTCAGCGTATTGGTGAATCAGCGACAGGCCATGTCCCCACCCGTCATCGATGGTTGCGGTCATAAAAAGTGGCGGATGACGCCACAAACCCGGTATCTTCTTTTTTGTTCGCCAGGCAATGAGTTTTTTTGCCGTTGACTCAAAACCACTTCGGGTCGGAATACCTTTTAGTTTCCATTGATCTAAGTATTTTTGGAGTTCGTTTCTGAGCAAAAGGTTGAATTTTTCCATTATTAGGTTCCTCAAACAAACTTTACATTATCAAATAAAATTGTTATCTTACAATAAATTAAATTTTAAATAAACAGAAAGGAACGCTGATCACCATGAATATTAGGAATGCTGATTTTGCCGGCAGTTGGTATCCCGCTGACCCAAGGGACTGCGAAAGGGAAATCCGGAAGTTTCTGAAGGAAAGTAGTGACAAACCGGAATTAAACCGACGGCCGGTAGGGGGGATTGTGCCGCATGCCGGTTGGTTTTTTTCGGGAAGTATTTCATGCAATGTGATTAAAGCTCTTGAAGATGATGCCGGTGTGGATGTTTTCATTATTTTCGGCATGCATCTTCACGCCGGTTCTCCCAACTACATCATGACCGAGGGGGCATGGGCGACTCCTTTTGGAAAACTTCAAATCGAGCATAATATCGCAAAAGAACTGACAGAAAAATTTTCATTTGTCGTTGAAACGCCTGAGAATTATACGAGGGATAATACCATTGAACTTCAACTTCCGTTTATTCAGTATTTTTTCAGGACAGCAAAAATTGTTCCCATCGGGGTTCCGCCAACCCGCAAGTCTCTTGAAATCGGTATCGCTGTTTCAAAAATTGCAAATCGAATGGGGCTGAGAGTGAAAATTCTCGGTTCAACCGATTTAACCCATTATGGGTTAAACTATGGGTTTACTCCAAAAGGGGTGGGTACCGAAGCATTAGAATGGGTACGCAACGAAAATGATCGACGGATGATAGATGCCATGCTCTTAATGGACCCGGAAAATGTTATACGGGAGGCAACTAAAAATCAAAATGCCTGTTGTTCGGGTGCTGCTGCTGCTGCCATTGCAGCCGGAAAACAAATGGGCGCACAGACTGCCCGGAAATTGGCATATGCTACCAGCTATGAAAAAAATCCGGGGGACAGTTACGTAGGGTATGTCGGTATCATTTTCTAACCTCTGTTTACAATACCGACCCTAAAAATTTAATCTTTTATAGGGTTCTCCATTGACGGAACCGAAAAAACATATTAGAAATTATAGTTTTCTATTATGCTATAGAATATTATACGTTGATAACAATGAGAAAGGTGCACGGGAAATTATGATAAAAAATACGAAAGGAAATTGTTTCAAATGCCGATATATGAATTTAAATGTTTAAAATGTCAGAATTTATTTGAGTTATTAGTTATTCATCAAGACGATAAGGAAGAGATAAAATGTCCTAAGTGCGGCGCCCAGGATTTTGAAAGAGTTATCAGCACCACCAGTTACGCCATGGGAGATGCCGGGGGCGGAACGGACCAGCCTAGCGTTTGTTCACGGGTTTGCTCCACCGGATCATGTACTACCATTGATCTTCCGGGGCATCGCCGGTAATGGAAAATTCAAAGGGTAACGCTTTTTGAAAAAACGGCGTTTAAACGAATTTTAATATATTTAAGTTGTTGTAAATATTTATGATAGAAATCCATCAAAAAGAAATAGGGCAGTTTAAAAAACTGTTTAAGCAGGAAAACATAGACAGAATCAACGATCGTTTTGCCATTCTCAAGGTTTTTCTTCAAACCGAAAATCATATTACAGCAGAGAATTTATATAGACTGATTAAACAAAAGGGATTTAATTTTTCAGAAGAATTTGTCCGGGATACGCTAAAATTGCTCTGCCAGTATGGGTTTGCTCAAAAAAATCAATTTGACAACGGGGTCTTAAGGTATGAACATTTGCATCTGGGACAACATTATGATCACATGATATGCACCAAGTGCCGTAAAATATTCGAGTTTAACAATGATGATCTGCAAAGACTTGAGTCTCAAATTTCAGATGCTTATGGGTTTCATATGCTTCAACATAAAATGGAGATTTACGGGATTTGTAAGGAATGCCTGAAAAAACGGGAAACATTAATTTCCCTGGATATGGCAAAACCAGGCGAACGGCTTATTATCAAAGACGTAGCTGGCTGTTCCAAAGCCAGAATGCGGCTTTTAACCATGGGACTACGTCCTGAGGATGAAATTATGGTTATTACCAACAATCATCAGGGGCAAGTGGTTATTGCGGCCGATTACCAGCGGTTTGCATTGGGACGCGGACTTGCCCGAAAGATATTGACCGAACCGCTCAATGGACGATAAATGATAAATTAATGGTTATGAACAAGAAAGCTCACCAACAGCAAATGCCGCTTTTGTTAAGTGAAATGAGAGAAGGACAAAGCGGTATTATTGTCAGGGTAGGAGGAAAGGGTCCTCTCAGGAGAAGACTTCTGGAGATGGGACTGGTAAAAGGAACGGAGATATACGTGGAAAAATACGCCCCGCTTATGGACCCCCTGGAATTGATTGTCAAAGGTTATCATGTATCTCTCCGGGTTGAAGAAGCATCCCAGGTAATCGTTGAAAAAATAAAACAGGAAGTTTTTGATGGATCGCGAGAAAATTAGGATCGCGCTGGCAGGCAATCCCAATTCGGGTAAGACCACGATATTTAATAACATAACCGGAACCCGTCAAAAAGTCGGCAACTGGCCCGGTGTTACGGTAGAAAAAAAAGAGGGAACGATTTACAAGTACGGCCGGGAGCTTAAAATTATCGATTTACCCGGCACTTACAGTTTAACCCCGTTTTCTATCGAAGAAATTGTTGCCCGTGATTTTATTCTCGAAGAACACCCCGATGTCGTCATCGATATCATTGATGCATCTAATCTCGAAAGAAGCCTGTACCTGGCAACACAGATAAGAGAGCTGGACTGTAAGGTTATTTTTGCCCTGAACATGCACGATATAGCCCGCAGTCGCGGGATTAAAATTGACGCTGAAAAGCTTACACAGTTGCTGAATTTACCGGTCCTGTTTACAGTAGGCAATAGAAATGAAGGCGTTGAAGACTTGCTGCAAAAGGCCATAGAAGTTGCCGAGTCCGATAATCAGATTCCACAAACCCGCCGGGTAAAATACTCCAAGGATATTGAAAAATGTATCCATAATTTTAAGGAGTTTCTTGAATCTAATGCTGACGGAAACCTTCCCTATAATGCCCGATGGACCGCCATTAAATTGCTGGAGGATGACAAGATCGTAAAAAGAAGGATTCTTCAGAAGCTAGGTGTCAATGGACCGAAAATTCTTGAGGAAGCCAAGACACACCGAAGTCATATCATGAGTTTTTTTGATGAAGAACCCGAAATCATCCTGACAGATGAGCGGTATGGGTTTATCGCGGGAATTGTCAAAGAGGTTATGACCACCTCCAGGCATCGGCGGGTAGATATCTCCAGAAATGTTGATTTGGTTTTAACCAACCGGTTTTTGGGATTTCCTATTTTCTTTTTCTTCATATGGGCGATGTTTCAGTTGACATTTTCCGTGGGTGCTTATCCTATGGAATGGATTGATTCAGGGATCAATGCCTTTTCCGGATTTCTGGCCGGGCTGCTTCCGCCAAATTTGTTCCGGGATCTTTTGTTAGATGGTATTGTCGCGGGAGTCGGCAGTGTTATCATATTTCTTCCCAATATTTTAATCCTCTTTTTTTGTATTGCATTGTTTGAGGATACCGGTTACATGTCCCGGGCGGCGTTTCTAATGGACAAAGTGATGCATCTTATTGGATTGCATGGAAAATCTTTTATTCCCATGCTGATGGGCTTTGGGTGTAGTGTACCGGCAATCATGGCGACGCGGACTTTGGAAAATGAAAAAGATCGCATTTTAACCATCTTAATTACACCGTTTATGTCCTGTTCAGCAAGGCTTCCGATTTATATCATTCTGGCGGGAACATTTTTCCCGGAAAATGCCGGAACAGTGATATTTTCGATTTACATAGCCGGTATCGTCCTGGCGGTTATTACTGGGAAACTGTTTCGAACGACATTGCTTCGGGGAACGGATGCACCGTTTGTAATGGAGTTGCCGCCCTACCGGATACCCATGGTAAAAAGCCTTCTGATTCACATGTGGGATCGAAGTAAGATGTTTTTAAAAAAAATGGGGGGGATTATCCTGGTGGGTTCAGTAGTTGTCTGGGGTCTTTCGGCGTTTCCCCGGAATATTGAGTATTCTCAAAATTATGCTCAAAAAATCCATCAGGAAAAAAAGGCCATGGAAACCCTTATTGAAGCAGCGCCAAACGAGGAAGCGGCGGAATTAAAACATAAGCACCAAGCAATTATTGAAAAATTAGAGCACGAACAACAAATCGAGACCACTGAAAAATCTTACATGGGCAGAATCGGGAAAACACTGGCACCTGTATTTGAACCGGCGGGAATTGATTGGCGCGGCAGCGTAGCGCTTTTAACCGGCTTTGTGGCAAAAGAAATTGTGGTAAGCACACTGGGCGTTTTGTATGCCACCGGAGATACGAATGAAAATGACGCCGAAGTATTGAAAAATGCTTTGAAAAAATCAGGTATGACCCCTCTGATGGCTTTATCCTTGATGTTTTTTGTTTTGCTGTATGTTCCGTGCCTGGCCACTGTTGCTACCATCCGGCGTGAAACAGGCTCCTGGCAATGGACTGTTTTCAGTATTGTTTACAGTACTTCTCTGGCATGGCTGATGGCTTTTGTGATATATCAGGGCGGTGGGTTATTCGGATTGGTTTAAGGGCAACGGAACATAAAAAATGCCGGAATTTCTTCCATCATATATTGAAACCTATGAAAAAGGCCTGTTGAAGAAAAAAATCAACAAGGCATACGACATATTAACGTCTTGTGTGCTTTGTCCCCGAAGATGCAAGGTGAATCGTCTTTCTGAAGAACATGGAGTGTGTAAAACCGGGAGTAAAGCGATTGTTTCCAGCTATAACGCCCATTACGGTGAAGAATCACCCCTGGTGGGACAAAACGGATCAGGCACTATTTTTTTTACCTATTGTAATCTGATGTGTGTGTTTTGCCAGAATTACGATATCAGCCATGAGGGCTACGGTCAGGAGGTCGCCGACAATCAACTGGCCTATATGATGCTCGAATTGCAAAAGTCCGGGTGTCATAATATCAACTTTGTCACACCTTCCCATGTGGTTCCGCAAATCCTTTCAGCCCTTGAGATAGCAGTTCAAGATGGACTGAAGGTGCCCCTGGTTTATAATTCGGGCGGCTATGATGAGGTTCACACCCTTAAACTTCTCGAGGGTATTTTCGATATTTATATGCCGGATTTCAAGTTCTGGGATCCGGGTATCGCCGAAAAGACGTGTGATGCCCCGGATTATCCTGAAAAAGCAAGGTTGGCGCTAAAAGAAATGCACCGTCAGGTAGGAGATCTGGTGGTAGACAACAGAGGAATTGCTCAAAAAGGGCTTATCATACGACACCTGGTGTTACCAAATGGTCTGGCCGGTACCCGGGAAGTGGCCCGGTTTATCGCCAAAGAATTGTCGCCCAACAGCTATGTTAATATTATGCCCCAATACCGGCCTTGTGGAAAGGCATCCACTATAAAAGAGATCTCGCGATCTCTAAAGGGAAATGAATTTCGGGATGCTCTTGAAATGGCCACAGAGGAAGGTATTACCCGCTTGGATGAACCTAGATCTATTTTTCGGGCGCTATTTTAATCAATCGTGGAAGGGATTATGAAATTTTATTTTGTATTGACAGTTATCCTGGCTGTTTTTTTGGCCGACACGGTATTTGCCGAAAGACTGGCTGTCGCAGTTCCTGTGGCTAATATTCGTTCGGGTCCCGGCACCCAATATCCGGTATTATGGAACAGTGAAAAATATTTTCCAATCCAGGTGTTGAAAAAAAAGGGAGAATGGTATAATTTTAAAGATTTTGAAGGCGATCAGGGGTGGGTTCACAATTCCATTGTCAATGAGCTTTCTACCGTTATCACCAGAAAAGACAGGTGTATTATCCGAAATGGTCCCGGGCCGACACAGGATATTTTGTTTATTGCTGAAAAAGGTGTACCATTTAAGGTCATTGGCACAAAAGGCCATTGGTTTAATGTTGAGCATGCCGATGGTGATACCGGATGGATTTATAAATCACTTATTTGGTGATGATCGTTTTTTTTAGTGGAGGAAGGATGGCAAAAAAGAAAGTCACACGAAAGCAGCTCCTAAAAGAACCGGATGAATTTATTACGATTTCCGGAAAAATGATACAATTTGCCCTAAGGTACCGGAACCAATTAACCATAGCCGTCGGTCTTATAGTAGCGGTAGTTCTTATCGTAGCGCTTATCGGTTTTTTTTCCAGCAAGGCCGAGAAGAAAGCATTTGTCCTGCTGAGTCAGGCCAATGAAAAATATGAATCCGTTATGGCCAAAAGCCAGGATCCGAAAGAAGCGCTGAAAGCCGTTAAACCGGACTTTGAAATCATTATGGATGAGTTTACCGGGTATCAGGGGGGTAAAATTGCCCGCGTTCAATTTGCAAACATTTGTCTTGAGGGGGGAGATTACAATCGGGCTAGCGAACTCTTTGAGCTATCGCTGAAAGACTTTGGTGATAACCCATCTTACCGGAACCTGATTTTAAACGGTCTGGCTTATTCCCATGAAGCAGCAAACAGTTATGAAAAAGCTGCCAAATATTTTAAAATGATTGTTGATGGAGATTATCCGGTCTTAAAAGATATGGCCTGGTTTAATCTGGCACGGATATACGAACACATGGGAAAAAATGACAAACAGCAGGAGGCGCTTCAAAAAATAGTGTCTGATCATCCTGATTCCATGTATTTAGAAATTGCTAAAGACCTGATGTCTGGATGATATAGTTTTCGTTCAGACACTAATCTAATTTTTTGAATTGATATCCAGTTTTAATTTTTTAATTTTCTGGTTCAGGCCGCTTTTACCTATTCCCAGAATTTCAGCCGCATGGGATTGGACGTTGTTAGCCATCCTCAGTGCCCTTTCAATCATTTTTTTTTCAACCAATGTCAGGGTTTCATAAAGCTTGGCATTGGATGGAATATCTTCTAAATGAAGTCGGTTAAATGCGTTATCCGTAAAATCCTTGGGTAAATCCGAAACGGTTATCATGTCTCCCGGACACATCAGCATGGCACGTTCGATAACATTTTCAAACTCTCGTACATTTCCGGGCCAACTGTATTCATAAAAAAGTCGTTTGACCGCCTGATCAATACCTTTTACAGGGATGTCATATATTCTTTCTTCAGTATATTTATCGATAAAGTGCTGACTGAGAAGATGCATGTCCTCCATACGATGTCGAAGGGGCGGCAGTGAAATTCTGACAACATTCAGCCGGTAAAACAGATCTTCACGAAATCGGCCATCTTCCATCTCTTTTTTCAAATCCTTGTTGGTAGCGGCAATCAGTCGAATGTCGACAGAAATGGGCTTGGTCCCGCCGACACGTTCAAAAACTTTTTCCTGAATTACCCGGAGCAGTTTTACTTGAAGACTTTGCGGTAGTTCCCCGATTTCATCCAAAAAAAGAGTTCCACTGTCCGCCAGTTCAAACCGCCCTTTTTTCGTTGACATAGCACCGGTAAATGCGCCTTTTTCATGACCGAACAATTCACTTTCTAAAAGGGTTTCTGCAAGCGCCGAGCAATTCACGGCTACAAAGGGTTTGTCTTTTCTGGGGCTGTTAAAATGAATCGATTTGGCTACCAGTTCCTTACCTGTACCGCTTTCCCCCTCGATAAGCGTCGTGGCTGTGGAAGGCGCTACTTTACGAATCGTCTCAAAAACATCCTGCATGACCTTGCTTTTTCCAATAATATTTCCGAACGAATACCAGTTTTCCACCGCATTTCGCAGCTGGCGGTTTTCATTGATTACCCGGCGCATGGACATTGATTTGTTCACATAAAGGATCAGACTGTCATTATCAAACGGTTTTTGTATATAATTATCAGCTCCTTTTTGCATGGCTTCTACCGCCTTTTCCACAGTCCCATACGCTGTCATCATGATAACCGGCAAGTACGGATCACGGACTTTTATTTTTTCGAGTAGCTCAATACCATCCATTGACGGCATTTTCATGTCGGTCAAAACAAGATCGACATCACATTCATTTAGTTTCTCTATGGCTTGCGCACCACTATTGGCAGTCAATGTCTCGTAACCCTCATCTTCAAGCACTGCACTAAGTATTAGCGTATAATTTTTTTCATCATCTACGATCAATATTGTTTCCATTGCTAATTTTCCTGGTTGTTTGCTGCTATGTTGCTGCTTCAACAGGCAGATTCACTGAAACGCTGGCACCTTGATCCTGCCTGTTTTTGATATGAAGTGTGCCACCATGAGATTCTATCAACTTTTTCACAATTCCCAACCCCAGACCGGTACCTTTTTCCTTGGTGGTAAAAAAGGGATCCCAGATTTTTTCCATGAGATCGCCGGGAATTCCGTTGCCCTGATCATGAAATGTTATCGATATGTTGTTATAGGTCGATGTCATAGCGATCTGTATTCTTCCACCGTTTGGCATAGCCTGCATGGCGTTGATCAAAATATTCAAAAAAGCCTGATATAATAGCTCTGAATCTGCCATTATCTCCGGAAGGTAACCGTTCATCTGTTTTTCCACGTGACATTCGTTTTCCGCCAGTTGAGTTGCCAGGTATTTCAGATTCTTATCCAAAATCTCCTCCACCTTGCAGCGGGTCAGCACAGGCTCTCTGGGTCTGGCATAATTCAAAAAATCAGTAATGATCGTATCTAGCCGTTCTGATTCCTCCACAATGATATCCGGAATGCTGTTGTTTGGTTCAAGCGTATTCATCTTTTTCTTTAGAAGCCCTGCAGAGCTTCTGATAATTCCCAAAGGATTTCGGATTTCATGGGAAACACCAGCAACCATTTCGCCGATGGATGAAAGCCGCTGGGCACGGTTTAATTCTTCTTTCAATTGTAACTGCTCCTTGGCCTGCCGGCGGATAATGGCTTCTCCTCTTTTTACCACGAAAATAAGAACCACCAGCAAAATTCCCATTACCACCGTAGATGAGATAATCAGCCGTATCTGAAATCCAAAAATTTTGATATTGTCATCGTACATTTCCTGTACAATTTCGATAACCCCAAGTATCGGTCCGGAAATTCTCGACAGGGGCTTTTCTGCTCTTAGGGGGGCAAACGTAACGATTTTGGCCTCTTTGGGAATTCCCATCAGAATTTCCAGGAAGCTACCCTTTTGAACCAGTTCACTGGTAAACCGGCCCGACAGCGCTTTCTGATAGGCGGTTCCACCTACTTCCTTTTTTCCGATCAGTCTCTGGTCAAAACTATACGAAAGTGTATTGTCCATGTCGTAAATATTGACCATTTTTACCTGGAAACTATGAAGTGTGCTTCGCACCACTTTATCCAAAAGTTCAAACTGTTCTTTGTTTCTAAGTTGAATTTTTCCATACTTCAGCACCACCGGAATGGAAAAATGTAAAAATAACTGATGGTTTAAATTTTCGATAAGAACATGTGCATATTCCTCACTGTCTTTTTTTTGCATGGTTCTTACCCAGTGGCTGATCAGCATCGAAAGGACAATCGTACCTAAAAATATGATAATCATGCTGGAAAACGTAAAATATTTAACCAGCTTAAAAGGTTTTCCTTTTTCTTCGGGTGTTCGGTTTTTCATCATACAATTTTAAAATTTTATCTTAAAATTTCAAGAGTTTAAATTACAACTTGTATTTATACGATATTTTTGTAGCTTACGTAAAGATAATTTTTACCTAAACTGAGCGTTAAAAATTTTGTAAAGGTTATTTTACAATATGATTAAATTGTAATTTATCTTGACAAAATAATGAATCCCTATTAATCATAACTTTTTTAAAGAATTGAAATATACCGGAAATGTTGTCACAGACACGCAAAACATAAAACATTATTGAAAGGAGAATTTAGAATGTCACAATTAGTACCTCCTCATGGCGGAAAAGGGTTGACCTGCTGCTTGCTGGAAGGCGCTGAGCTGGAAGCGGAAAAGAAAAAAGCTGAAACTCTTAAAAAGGTACCGATCTCCCCACGTGAGAAGGGGGACTTGATTATGATGGGTATCGGTGGGTTCAGTCCGTTGACCGGTTTCATGACAAAAGCCGACTGGCAAGGAGTGTGCGAAAATTATCTGTTGGCTGATGGAACCTTCTGGCCGATTCCTGTAACACTATCAGTTTCCAAAGATCTTGCCGCCAGCATCCAGGAAGGTGAAGAAATTGCTCTGCATGATCCCCAGGCGGATTTGATAATGGCGACCATGAAGGTCACTGAAAAATACGAGATGACCGAAGAAAACAAGAAGTTTGAGTGCGAAAAGGTTTATATGGGTGAAGGCACTCCGACGCCTGAAGAATTCTGGAAGATCGCCAAAGATGATCACCCGGGTGTTCAGATGGTCATGAATCAGCATGAATTCAACCTGGCCGGACCGGTTAAGGTGCTCAGCGAGGCGGAATATCCCACCAAATATGCTGGTATTTACATGCGTCCCGAAGAATCCCGCAAGATTTTTGAAGAACGTGGATGGAAAGATATTGCTGCATTGCAGCTTAGAAACCCCATGCACCGTTCACATGAATATCTTTGCAAGATAGCCGTTGAAGTTTGTGACGGCGTATTTATTCATTCCCTGGTAGGTAACCTGAAACCCGGCGATATTCCTGCCGACGTTCGGGTAAAATGTATTGATACCCTGGTGAAGAATTATTTTGTGGAGGATTTTGTTGTCCAGGGTGGATATCCGCTTGATATGCGCTATGCCGGTCCTCGTGAAGCTCTGCTGCATGCCACTTTCCGTCAGAACTACGGCTGCTCCAAAATGATTATCGGTCGTGATCATGCCGGTGTTGGTGATTTCTACGGCATGTTTGAGGCCCAGACAATCTTTCAAAAGATTCCTTATGTAACGGAAGCATGCCCGGATCCTGGAAAGATGCTTCAGTGTAAACCACTGAAAATTGACTGGACTTTCTATTGCTACAAATGCGACGGAATGGCATCCTTGAAAACCTGTCCTCATTCCAAGGAAGACCGTGTTCTTCTTTCCGGTACCATGCTGAGAAAACTTCTCTCTGAAGGCGGGGAATTGCCGGATCATTTCGGACGTGATGAATGTGTTGAAATTCTGAGGAAATATTACGAAGGTCTGACTGAAAAAGTGGAGGTCAAACTCCATGGTGCAGCTACTGGTGATAGCAAATAGTAGGTTGCCCCGGTTACAGTATAAAGTTATCCGATAACAAAAGGAGATGCCGTTGGCATCTCCTTTTTTATTGTCTTTCCGAAAACCACAGATTTTGGTTTCAGGCAAAGCCGCAGGGCAACTTTTCAACGCAGGAATAGGGGACTATTTTTATAATATCTCGGATTTTCAAATTATTTTAAATCCTGGAATAAAACCGCTATGAAAACTCAAATCTATTTTGCGATAATTTTCGTCATCCCACTCCTTACCTATCTGGCCATAATGTGATATCAAAACGGCTGGGACAAATCAAGCGCTTCGACAATGCAAAAGGAGTTGCTTTTTTGAATCAGAACTACTCAAAACCAAGCATTAAACCGCCCTGGTAAACAATGAAGCTCATTATCCAGGCAAGACCGAGCCCGAGCAGCACGGATAATCCCGTTATCCTCCAGGATCTCGACTCGGTATGAATCACCGCCAAGGCGGCGACGCAGGGTGTATAAATAAGCGTGAACACCATTAAACTCAGGCCCCGCAACGGACTCAGATGAGCCGAAATCTGACTGCCGAGATCGCCCCCGCTTCCGTAAATCACAGCCATGGCACCGATAACGATCTCTTTGGCAATGAATCCGAACATGAGGGCGACGCTTTCCTGCCAATAAATTCCAATGGGATCAAGCAGGATTGCAATGCCTTTTCCTATCTGTCCCGCCAATGTCTCTTCGCTACCCGCCGGTACATGCCCCGGATAGTGAGTCAGAAACCAGACGACGGCTACACCGGCAATTATGAGGGTTGCGGCCCGGTACAGAAATTCTTTCACTTCGAGCCAGGAGCGCAGCAGCACCGTTCTGGGCAGCGGCAGGCGGTATGGGGGGACTTCCATAATAAAGGGTTCCGGGTTACCGCCCAGATGAAAAGGCTTTAATATGAGACCTGCGAGCAGGATAATAAGAAAACTTCCCGCATAGAGCGAGAACACGATCAACGGTGCTATCGAGGCGGCGAAGAGTATCCCCGACAGAAACACGAATATTTGCAGGCGAGCGGTGCACAGCGTGAAGGGCACCAGTAACATCGTCAGGAGTCGGCTATGCCGGCCTGGAAGAATACGTGTGCTCATAATGGCCGGGACATTGCAGCCGTACCCGAGAAAAAGGCTGATAAAAGCTTTTCCATCGAGGTTCAGGGTGTGCATGATCTGGTCCATCAGAAACGCGGCCCTCGCCATGTACCCGGTGTCTTCTATCACAGACAGGAAAATGAAAAACAATGCGATGATCGGAAAAAAACTCGCTACCACTCCTCCCCCCTCGATGATACCATCGATCAAAAAATCGATTATCATCGGAGGCCAGGCGGCCGCGCTCAGGTAGTTTTTCAACCATGCCTGCACCATACTGATCCCTGCGCCGATCCAGTCCTGCAGCGGAGCGCCGAGG
The DNA here is from genome assembly GCA_018399715.1 of Desulfobacterales bacterium. Lineage (GTDB taxonomy): Bacteria > Desulfobacterota > Desulfobacteria > Desulfobacterales > SKZT01 > M55B149. The sequence goes on from JAGYNR010000041.1 coordinate 14,267, forward strand.
GCAAAAACACCCTGAAACAACAGGAACATGACCGCAAAAAACAGTGGCAAACCTATCAGGCGGTGCATCAAAAGCTTGTCGATCTTTTCGGTAATGGATGTTTGTAAGATTTCCGGTGGTTTACAAACCTCCATGGTCAACCCTCGCGCTGAGTTGAACCGGCATTGAGCGCAAACGGTAATGATATCGGTTTTCAGTATCTTTTCAATCCGGGAGCGCTTTGCCTGCGCGCTTTGTAGAACTGTTTGCAAGGAAGGTTGGCCATGCACCAGGCGCTCGGCAGCCTCGCCTCCCTCCATGAGGCGGACAGCCACAAACCTTTTATCAAGATGGGTAGAGATCTCCTGTCCTTCCAACTCCCGGCACAGGTCCGTAATGGTCTGCTCAAGGATCGGAGGCAAAGAGATATGCGGGGCACGACAGGGTTCTTTCTTTTCCAGGACATCCAAAAGGACTTTCTTAAGTTCGGTTATACCCTCGCCCGTACGCGCTACCAAGGGCACTACAGGTGTCCCGAGGTGCCTGGAAAATGCCTCGAAATCAATTTGAATCCCACGTCGCCGAGCCTCATCCATCATATTTACCGCCAGAACCATTGGGATACCGCTCATGCACAACTGCAGGGTCATGCCCAGACCCCGGTACAGATTGGCGGCCTCCACAACATTGAGGATCATGTCGGGAGGTGAATCCAGAAAAAAGTTCCTGACAATTTCCTCTTCCAGTGAGCTGGGGGTAATAGAATAAGCACCCGGCAAATCTACTATCCGAACATGGTATCCGTCCAGGCTCAAACGCCCCACTTTTTTTTCCACACTGACGCCGGTCCAGTTGCCTACCGTCTGGTTGGCGCCGGTGAGACGGTTGAACAGGGTTGTCTTACCGGAATTAGGGATAGCACTTATTGCAAGCGTTACTTCAGGCATAGTTTGCATTTTTTTCTATAGGCTCGAGCATCACTTTCCGGGCCTCGCCGCGGCCGATGGTAACATAATGACCATCCGGAAGTACGTAAATCCGGAACGGATGGCCTTCAACCACCCTCAACGTTACACCAACGAGAAGGCCCCGGTCGTTCATCTTGTGTTGGAATCCCAATCCCCCCTGAAGTTCCTGGACAGAATAGGTGGCTGATCCCGGACTGGTTGCAGAGAGCGGAAGTGTGATCACTTCACATTCTAGAGACTGGAACTCCTCACTGCGCAGGGCCAGATTTTGTCCGGAAGAAACTGCAAGTTCGATGGGATCACCCAAGGGTCCCACCTGGACAATCGTCATCTTTGTCCCTGGCAGGATACCCATTTGCGACAGACGCTTGACCACATCAGTATTTAACCCCAGGGAAACAATCCGACAGGCAATGTTAGGGTGTATAGGAATTTTCATTTAATATCTGACTCCGCCGTAATCAGTATTTTATCCACATGGGGACCATCCATGTCAACGACCTCAAAACGATATCCTTCCCAGGAAAAACTTTCCCCGCTGATGGGAATATGTCCTGTTTGTTGTATAACCCAATCGGCAATGGTTTTATATCCGACGCCTTTCTTTCTAGAAAATCTAGCAATTTTTAGTGCTTTTGTCAATCTGCAGAGAGGCAAATGGGCATCCACCAGAAGAGACCCGTCATCCCTACGGACAATTCCAGGTTCCTTAACCCATGAGGGGTATGGTAATTCTCCGATAATTGTCTGAAGAATATCATTGATCGTAACCAATCCCTGAAGCACTTCGGATTTATCAACAATCAGAATCATATGGGACCTGGTATCCTGAAAACGATCCAGGATTTGCAGGCTGTTTAAATGCACCGGCGCATAAACCACAGGCTTGATAATTTTCTTCAACGTCGGCCGGGCTTCACAAAGTTCTCCCAGCAGATCTTTAACCCAGACAATTCCGACAATATCATCCAGACCTCCCCGGGCAACAGGAAAGCAGGTATGCCCCGTATTTCTAACCTTTTCCATACATTGCCGGACAGTTTCGTTTTTTTCAAACCAGACAATATCTTTCGGCTGGGTCATCAGGTGCCCTACTGATCGATCGTCGAGTTTGAGAACCCTCTCCACTAAATTAATCTCTATCGGATGAAACACACCGGTTCTGGCCCCCTGCATAAACAGTTGCTTAATTTCTTCTTCGGACATGGGTTCTTCTTCATGGTGTTGCCTGATTCCAAAAACATTGAGAATTCCATCAGAAACTGCGCTGATGATATAAACCGCAGGAGCTGTGATACGTGATAAATAAAACATGGGCAGAGCAAAAACAACGGAAATACGTTCAGGATGCAGCATGGCCAATCGTTTCGGGATAATTTCTCCCATAACCAGAAAAAGAAAGGTAATGGTTAAAACCACTATAAAAAGACTGAGACTTTGGGCGATGGGTGCTGTCAGTGGGATCTTTTCCAAAAGCGTTTTCAAATACAAAGCGATAACCGCACCGCCATAGACACCGCCTAAAATCCCCATCAAGGATATGCCGATTTGTATTGTGGATAAAAACCGGGTGGGTTCTTTGCATAACTGCAAGGCATAAGGGCACCTCGCTTGCCTTTGTCGGACAGTTGTTTGAGGCGAAATTTACGTGCGGAAACCAGAGCAATTTCGGACATGGCA
>JAGYNR010000042.1 GCA_018399715.1 Desulfobacterales bacterium
GTTTAAAATGACCGATACAGGCAGCCGCATCCATGGCTTTGTCAGCCTGATCCTGGGGCACCAAAATGTTGTTGGCATCCTGGGCCGCACCGGTATTCGCAGAAATATAACCGCCGGCCTGGATAATTTTGTCCAGCGCACTTCGGTCCACAACCAAGTCCTTTACGAGCGGAAATGCCCTTGCCCGCCACGGTTCCACCACAATTACGTCGCCGTCATTAAAATGACGCATATGAAGCTGGCAAAGGGTGGTTCCTTTTTCGTGGCCGTGGGGTCTTCCGTTGATTACAGCGCCGCACATGCCGCAGATCCCCTCCCGGCAGTCATGATCAAAGGCAATAGGCTCCCTGCCATCCAGCGTCAACTGTTCATTAATAACATCGAGCATCTCCAGAAACGACATGTCCGTAGAAATATTTTTTGCATGATAGGTTTCCAGGCGGCCTTTGACGTTCGGACCTTCCTGCCGCCAGACCTTCAGCGTGATATTGATGGTCTTGGTCACTTGTAACTCCTTTGTGTTAATTCCACGTTTTCAAAGACAAGCGGTTCCTTGTGAAAGTTTGGTTCCTGGCCTTCGCCGGTATATTCCCATGCCGCCACGTAGGCAAAGTTTTCATCATCCCGTTTGGCCTCGTTATCCTCGGTCTGGAAAGCCTCGTTGAAATGACACCCGCAGGACTCTCTTCGCTCCAGGGCATCAATGACCATCAATTCACCAAATTCCAGAAAATCAGCAACCCGCCCTGCCCTTTCCAAACTCTGGTTAAAATCTTCATCAACGCCCGGCACCAAAACATTTTTCCAAAACTTAGCCCTTAGCTCCTGAATCATTGATCGGGCTTTTTCAAGCCCCTGATCGTTTCTGGACATGCCGCAGTAGTTCCACATGATATGCCCAAGCTCCCGGTGAAAATCATCTACAGTTCGTTTACCGTTTATGGAAAGTAATTTATTTATTTTTTGATTTGCGTCAGATTCAGCTTCTTTAAATGCCGCATGCTCCGTGTCGATTTTGGGAAGAGCTGCCGCCGCCAGGTAGCCGCCGATGGTATACGGAATGACAAAGTAGCCGTCTGCAAGCCCCTGCATCAGTGCACTGGCCCCCAGACGGTTGGCTCCGTGATCCGAAAAATTAGCCTCTCCCAGTACAAAAAGACCATCAATGGTACTCATGAGGTTGTAGTCCACCCATAAGCCACCCATGGCGTAATGACTGGCCGGATATATTTTCATGGGTGTTTTATAGGGATTTTCACCGGTAATCTTTTCATACATTTCAAAGAGATTTCCGTATTTTTTCGCGATGGTTTCCTGACCATCACGGGCAATGGCATCGGCAAAATCCAGATAAACGGCAAGACCGGTCTCCCCGACCCCTTTACCTTTGTCACACTGGGCTTTGGCGTTTCGGGAGGCGACATCCCGGGGAACCAGATTTCCGAAACTCGGATATCTTCTTTCCAGATAGTAGTCTCTATCACTTTCCGGAATTTCATTGGGTAAACGATTATCATTCGGGTCCTTGGGTACCCACACCCTTCCGTCATTTCGCAGACTTTCACTCATCAGCGTCAGCTTGGACTGGTAGGTTCCGTGAACCGGAATGCAGGTAGGATGAATCTGGGTAAAGCAGGGATTGGCAAAAAAAGCACCTCTTTTGTAACACCGGTAAGCGGCTGAAACATTGGAGGCCATGGCATTGGTGGACAAAAAGAAAACATTTCCGTATCCGCCGGTGCACAGCACCACCGCATCCGCTTCGTGCCGTTCCGTTTTTCCGGTGATCAGATTTCTGACCACAATGCCCCTTGCCTTGTTATCTACCAAAACCAGATCAAGCATTTCCCTGCGTGGAAACATGGTCACCTTACCGGCAGCCACCTGACGCATGAGCGCGCTGTAAGCCCCAAGCAATAACTGCTGACCGGTCTGGCCCCTGGCATAAAAAGTTCTGGATACCTGGGCACCCCCGAAACTGCGATTTAACAGCAATCCGCCGTAATCCCTGGCAAACGGGATTCCCTGAGCCACGCACTGATCAATAATGTCATTGCTGACCTGGGCCAGACGATAAACGTTGGCCTCCCGCGCCCGGAAATCTCCCCCCTTAATGGTATCATAAAACAACCGCCAGATACTGTCCCCGTCATTGGGATAATTCTTTGCAGCATTGATTCCTCCCTGGGCAGCAATACTATGGGCTCTTCGGGGAGTGTCCTGGATACAAAAGGTTTTGACATTATAGCCCAGCTCGGCAAGGCTTGCCGATGCACTGCCGCCCGCAAGACCGGTACCAACCACAATGATGGTATATTTTCGCTTGTTTGCGGGGTTCACCAGCTTCATTTCAAACCGATGGTTGTCCCATTTTTGCTGAAGCGGCCCTCCCGGTATGTTTCCGTCTAATAACATGATGATTCCTTTCTGATCCGAGCTTTGTTCAGGCTTGAAGCGTAATATAAACCGGTAAAAAACCGAAGCCGATACCGACGACAACGGCAAAAACAATACTGAGCACCATTATCAGGGGCATATACTTGGAGTGATTGAGCCCTAAGCTTTGAAATGCGCTCCAGAAACCATGACTCACATGTATCGCCACCACCGCCATGGCGGCAATATAAACCAACACATACAATGGATTTGAAAACTTACTCAGCACGATATCAAAAACAGTCGTGTTGGTCTTATCCACAAACGTAAAATTAAACAGGTGCAAGATCACAAACAGCAGGATAACAAACCCCGTATAGGGCATAGTGCCCGACCCGATGGTCCGCCCGCCCGCCGATTTATTCACCTGATAGCGCTGGGGCCGCGCCTGCCAGTTTTGATAAAACAACCAACTGCCGGTCAGAATGTGAACCACAGCAAACAAAATCAGGCCGGCTTCGAACAGTCTCAACACCGGCCCCAGTTTCTGAAGCCCTTCGGCATAGGCATTAAATGCATCTTTACCAATGTAAAGATTGAGATTGCCGACAAGATGGGCAGTTAAAAAAATCATAAACCCCATTCCAGTTAAAGCCATCATCAGCTTTTTGCCGATGGAAGCCCCCATTGTGTTGGTAATCCAGTTCATATTTCCTCCCGTTGTAAAAAAAGATGCTGAACGAGCGCTCAGTCAGAAAAATTGATACTAGTCCCTTTAAGCCTTGTCAAGAACTTTTTTATATCTTCTGATTTTTTCAGCCATCCTCATCATCCGGCCGGTTCTCACGATAGCTGTCGAGCCACCAGGCATCCTGTTCCCGGTTGATGACCGCATCGGCCAGTTTCTTCCCGGTAGGTGTCCTGATACGACGAATCACATGCGGCATCCATTTTTCTGGCGGCTTATATCCCATATCCGAAAGATGTTTTAGTTCGATCACCAGCGACAACTGGTCAGCATCTTGTGCCAACTGAGCCTCAACGGTACGACCTTCATTGAATTCTGCCATAAGGTCATCCATGGCGTTACCAAAAGGAAGTTTTTGAAGCATATCCTGCCGGGCTTTTTTCTCGTGAGCGGTGACATATATTTTCTGAACATAATTTAAGTCTCCGGTTCTGGTTTCACACATATCGTGAATCAGACACATGGAAATCAGTTTTTCCGAATCGATACCGTTGACCATCCGGCCCATTATGAAAGCGATAAATGTGGTCATATACACGTGTTCAGCAACCGATTCTTTCCCAACGCCCAGGAAACTGAACCCGGATCTTGGAATAACCTTTAAAATTCGTGCTTCAAATAAAAGATCCGCCAGATGTTTCATGAAAATGATCCGTTTTGTTTTTTGATTCATTTATCAGGTAACAGGCCGAACTGCTCTAATAGCTTTATATGCCTTTGAGAAGTGCCTGTCAAATTAATGCCGGCAATTCTACCCAAAAGTTAGAATTGCTGTAAACAACTTGACACCCTATCGGATTTCATTATAGAAAATTTATGAAGGGAGAGGGATGAGGTGACGAACAGTATTTCAAAATAGTTTTCAGATTTCATACCAGTTTTATTCCGTTTAGGAGTTTAAATGCTTCGAGTTGACATTGATTTTATAGAGTTAATCAGTAACGCCGGTTTGATGGTTCAGTTTGTTTTGTTTCTCCTGCTACTGTTTTCGGTAATGACCTGGGCCATCATATTTATTAAATTCAGATATATCCGTAAGGCTTTCAGAGAATCTGCGGATTTTACAGAGTACTTTTGGAGGTCCAAGGATTTATCGGGTGCTTTTAATAAAGCCAGACGACTTCAAGCCAGCCCAGTGGCCCGTATTTTCCGGATAGGATATGTAGAGTTAAGAAAAATATCCGACTTTACTACTTCCGGATTTGACGCCGGGGACAAAAAGGACTCATTCTCCGGTGTGCTGTCGGTAAAAGAGAATGTTGAACGTGCACTCAGACGGGCCATTTATTCTGAGGTCATTCGTTTAACACAACTGGTGCCTTTTCTTGCCACCACCGGAAATACGTCACCATTTATCGGCCTTTTTGGAACCGTTTGGGGGATTATGAATTCGTTTCATGGCATCGGGGTGAGAGGTTCTGCAAACCTGGCGGTTGTTGCTCCCGGCATTTCCGAGGCATTGATAGCAACTGCAGCCGGCCTGGCAGTCGCTATCCCGGCAGTTATTGCCTATAACTACTTTGTTCAAAAAATCAGAATCATGGAGTCCGAGCTGAATAGTTTTTCATCTGATTTTCTCAACATTATCGAAAGAGATATTGTGCAAAACCAAAGAGGAAGCCAATGACACAAATAGGGGATTCCAACCGGCTGTTGTCGGACATTAATGTTACACCATTTGTAGATGTAATGCTGGTGCTTTTAATCATTTTCATGGTAGCAGCACCGATGATGATTGAGGGGGTGGACGTATCTTTACCCAAAGCAACATCACAACCCCTTCCGGCGGAAAAAAAACAACTGATGGTCACGGTAAATAATAAACACCAGGTTTATATCAATGACTACCTGGTTGAAATTGATGAATTAAAAGACCGGTTGATAAAGATTCTAGGCGGTCAGGTGGATCGCGAAATTTATCTTCGTGCGGACGAACATATACCCTACGGCGTTGTAGTACAGGTCATGTCTGAAATCCAAAACGCAGGAGTGGTCAAACTGGGGATGGTTACAGCACCGAAGTATGAGAATGAACATCAGACAAAACATAAAAATAAATGAAAAAGAGCCCCTCACAGCCTCTTTTTACCGAAGGAAAAACGGGCAACCGAAAAATTTCCGGTCAATTGTCGGTCCGGTAGTATTATCGCTTGTTTTCCATTTGGTTTTTTTCATTCTTCTGATGTTTATACCAAAGCCGTCTCTGGAAAAATCTTATGATCCTACAGTAATCGATGTGCACATGGTTTCACCCGGAGAACTGCAAGGTGAAATGGAAAACGCCCGGGATCCTGTCCCGGAAACGAAATCAAAGCCGTCGGCAGCTCCGGAAATATCAACGTCTGAACCGGAGATTTCAACCTCGGAACCCGAAATAGAAGTTAGTGAAAACAAACCAGAGGCAAAAAAATCGCCCCCTGAACAATCGACAACTCAACCAGAGGCCGAAATTTCGCTTTCGCCTGATAAAAAACCTGAAAAAAAGGTAAAAGAATCACTAAAAAAAAGAACATTTCAACCCTCAACAGTGGTCAGAAACACCATTGAGCGACTGGAGAAAAAAACAGAAACACAGAAAGAGACACACAGGCCGGGAACTGTTACCGACGCAATTGAGCGGCTTCGCAAAAATTTAAATAAAGGCCATCCGGAAGGCGGGGATACGAAAAAGACTTCTCTGCCTGAAAATAACACGGCTTCGAAAGAAAGCCCCGGGGGCAACGGAACCGCCGATGGAAAAGGATTGAAGTCGTGGAAACCGTTTGCTATTTACAACGTGGAAATCGCCTACCAAATCCAAAAAAACTGGGCTTTTTCCGAACAACTGTCAGGAGAAAAGAAAAATCTGGAAACCCTGGTAGGTATAAAAATTTTACCCAACGGTGATATAAAAGATATATGGATTGACAAAAGATCAGGAAATTCCTATCTGGATGAATCTGTTATCAGGGCTATTAAAAAATCCAGCCCGCTGCCGCCATTGCCGAAAGATTTTACCGGTCCTTTTTATACGGTGGGATTGAGATTTACACCCAAGGGAATAACCCGATAGCGGTCATTTTTCAGATAATCACCGGTATTTTGGCGTTAAAGAAAAGAATAGAGAGGTTATCCATGATAAAACGTTTTCAGCTCTGTTTTCTATGCATCCTGTTTATTGTGTTTGTGTATAGCAGCCGGGCTGTAGCTCAATATGACTATATTGATATTACCAACCCGTTTCTTTGTAAAATTCCGGTGGCGATTCCGGTTTCAAACGCCATCAAAGGAACCGAACAGGAATTTGAAATCGCCCGTAAAAGTTCGGACCTGCTTTCGGAACTGCTGGACTTTACCGGATATTTTCAAATATTGGATCGCGAGTCTTTTCTGGTTGACCCCCGCATCTCCGGGCCGGTAGGGTTAAATATCAATTTCAATAACTGGATCACTGTGGGGGCGGAACTTTTGATAAAAGGCGGCGTAGAGATCAATGATGACGCCCTGAAAATGGAGCTTCGGCTTTTCGACACCGTGAAACAAAAAATGATTGTGGGTAAGCGATATAAAGGCAGGATAAACGATCTTAGAAACATAATGATTCGTTTTGCCGATGAGATCATCTTTCACCTGACCGGAAAGCGAGGCATTTTTACTACCCGCATAGCGTTTATCTCAACCGGAACGGGCAATAAGGAGATTTATATCTGTGATTTTGATGGGAAAAATGCCGAGCGATTTACGCATCATCAAACCATTTCGCTTTTTCCCTCATGGTCATGGGATGCACAATGGATAGCCTATACGTCCTATGCCAAGGGGAAGCCGGATTTATATATCAGAAACATCAACCGAAACAACAGTACCATTGTCTCTAAAAAAGGAATTAATACTGCTCCCGCATGGATTCCGGGATCACTTCAGTTAGGTGCCACCTTGTCTTTTTCCGGGGATCAGGAAATTTACCTGTTGACCGAAAAAGGGCATATCATTAAACAGTTAACCCAAAATGACGGAATTGATATTTCTCCCAGTTGGGCGCCGGACGGCAAAAAATTTGCCTTTGTGTCCAACCGTAGCGGATCCCCCCAGATATATATTCAACAGATGGATTCGGGTAAGGTCCGGAGATTAACCTATGAAGGCAATTATAATACTCAACCGGCATGGTCGCCGACCGACAATAAAATCGCTTATACCGCCATGCACGGGGGTGAAATCAATATTGTTGTCATGACTGTTGACGGTTCCGGCCCGGTACAATTGACGTATAACAGCGGTGACAATGAATCCCCCTCATGGTCACCGGACGGCAGCCTGATTGTTTTCAGTTCCACCCGGGAAGGCCAGTCCCGGCTGTATGTCATGACCGCCTTCGGAACTGATCAGCGGCGGTTGCTGACGTTGCCGGGTGAGCAGTTCCAGCCTGAGTGGTCTCCTGGCATCGAACACTGACAATGAAACGTTTTTTTAAAAAGGAGAAAAAAATGCAAAAAAAGATATGGATCAATATGGTTTTATGTCTGATCATTCCGGGGCTGCTGTTAACCGTATCATGCGCCAAGCGCCCCGTGAAATCACAGCCGGCGGTCACGGCACCTGTTCAGATACCACAAATGGAAGAAGAAGATGTCATCACTTCGGAGGAAGCGGAAAGGCTCAGAAAACCCGAAGACCAAAGAATTGAAGAACAACGCCTGGCAGAAGAACAACAGCGATTGGCAGAAGAAGAACAACGCCTGGCAGAACAACGTCGCCAGGCGGCTTTGGCTGAACGTCAGAAATTTATGAACCAGGATATCTATTTTGATTTTGACAAATCTTACATCCGTTTGGATGCTCAGAATATTTTGAAACAAAAAGCAGAATACATGAATCAACATCCGGAAATTTCTGTCATTATAGAGGGACACTGTGATGAACGGGGCACCAATGAATATAATATTGCCCTGGGAGAGAGACGAGCTGTGGCCACCAAACAATTTATGATAAGACTTGGTATTTCAGCCGACAGCATGGTAACCGTCAGTTACGGAGAAGAACGGCCGGCAGATCCGGGACACAGTGAATCAGCATGGGCTAAAAACCGGCGGGTCCACTTTGATATTCTCCAATAAACTGCCTGAAACGATAAATTTTTAGAATAACCAATAATGCCATGAAAACAACAATAGTAACCATTTTCTGTTTTTTACTTTTTTTCGGATGCGCCACACGTGAAGATGCCATTCGGTTGGATAACCGTCTTTCACGGTTGGAAACTCAAAGCATGGAAACCGATGAACGGTATAATGAAATCAAACATCAGCTTGAACAGTTCGGGCAGATACGCAAAGAAGAGGAACAGGATTTAAGAAGCGAATCCGCCAGCCTTCATGCCCAGATTGACCGTTTAAAGGAAGAACTGCGAATCTTAAACGGTAAACTGGAAGAAATCCACTATCGTGTCAACCGAAAAATAGAAACTGTACAAAATTCCGACCGACAACTTCAGGAAATGCTTTCTTTCCAAAATAACCGGCTTACGCAAATTGAGCATTACCTGAATCTGGAGCCAATGAAAAAGCCTGTAACAAGATTATCGACACCTTCAACCAGTGAACAGAGTACAAAACAGGAGCCTGAAAAACAGCTTACCGAAACAGAACTGTATATAGCTGCAAAACAGTCATTTGATCAAAAGGAATTTGAAAAAGCCAGGGAAGGATTTGAAAAACTGCTGAAAAAATTTCCGGACTCCGGCAGGGCGGATAATGCCCAATTCTGGATCGGGGAAACCTATTACCGTGAGCAATGGTATGAAAAAGCAATACTTGAATATCAAAAAGTGATCGAAAACTATCCCAACGGCAACAAGGTGGCTGCCGCACTGCTAAAACAAGGATTTGCTTTTCTGAGTTTAGGAGACAAACCCAATGCCAAGCTGATTTTGGAAGAACTGGTCAAAAAATATCCCGGTTCCAATGAAGCAACTGTCGCCAAACAAAAGTTGACGGAATTTTAACCACTATTTCGAGGGTAACCGGTCAATGGTCAAAATTATCGGAATCGATCCGGGTCTGGCAGAGACCGGCGTGGGGATCATCATCGGCCATGGGTTGAAAGTGTCCGAATTTGCCTATGGGAATATTCAAACCCCCAAGACAGCATCCATGCCGGAACGTCTCCATCAGATTTTTTCCAGGATACACGCCGTTCTAGAATCTGAAAAACCTCACTTGATGATCGTGGAAGATATTTTTTCCTTAAAAGCATATCCAAAATCCGGTATTACCTTGGGTAAAGTCGTCGGTGTTATTCTGGTCAGCGGTTATAAAGCCGGTATCTCTGTCTCTGAAATTCCGGTCCGGGAAGCAAAGCAGGTTTTGACAGGAAACGGCAATGCCAGTAAATATCAGCTCGAAAAGGCTGTCAGATACCAGCTTCAGGCCGAAACGCCGATTCATCCCTTTCATGCGTCTGATGCCCTGGCGCTGGCACTGATCGGATTGTACCGCTATGGAAACAATTGTCCGCATTACTCAACCCGAAAACAATCCCCCGAATTTTCAAATATCCTATGATTGGTTACATTGAAGGTAAAATTCTAACAAAAGATGATGATCGTATCCTGGTGCTGGCGAACCAGGTCGGCTACGAGGTGCTGCTTCCGGCCGTGGTAATGCGGGAATTGAATCAAAAACCGGTGGGCCAGGCAGTTTCACTGTTTATTTATTACCATCAGAGTGAACGCCAGCCCCGTCCGGTACTGATTGGTTTTAACTCCCTTATTGAGCGGGAGTTTTTCCAGTATTTTATTTCCGTCGAAGATATAGGGCCGTTAAAAGCTGTTAAAGCATTGAATCTATCCATCGCGGAAATTGCAGAAGCCATCGAATCCAAAAACATTGATAAATTAAAGCAACTAAAGGGTATTGGCGACCGAACAGCGCATAAAATCATTGCATCCCTTTACGGCAGGGTAAAAAAGTTTGTCCAAACAACCTCACAATCCCCTGAAAAGACAGATAACATGACAGCAGATTTTATTCACCCGGTTCTCGATGTCCTCATTACCCAATTGGGACACAAAACCCCCGATGCCAAGCAGATGATAAAAGAAGCCATGGAGCGAAACCGAAAAATATCGACACCCGAAGAACTTTTTGATGAGGTTTACAGAGGAAGCGGTACATGAGCGATGATGTTCTGACGCATAGATCAACGGTTCAGGGAATACTGAGCAGGGAAAACCTTCCCTTGGACAAAGATCCTGAAATTCTGTCTCTTCGCCCTGAGCGACTTTCCGAATATGTTGGACAATGCGAGGTGGTGGAAACCCTGAAAATCGGCATTGAGGCTGCCCTTAAAAGGAAAGAACCGCTGGATCATGTTTTGTTTCACGGTCCTCCGGGCCTTGGCAAAACCACGTTAGCCCATATCATTGCCAATGAAATGGAAGGTAAACTGACCGTATCATCGGGACCTGCCCTTGAAAAGGGGGGGGATCTGATTGGCATTTTGACCCATCTGGAAGAAGGCGATGTCCTTTTTATCGATGAGATTCACCGAATGCCAAAAACAGTTGAAGAATTTTTATACCCGGCCATGGAGGATTTTGCGGTAGATTTTATTTTTGACAAGGGAACCTACGCCAGAAGTCACCGGTTTCGCCTGGCCCGGTTTACGCTGGTAGGCGCTACCACCCGTGTCGGCTTACTTTCTGCACCCTTAAGGGATCGCTTTGGGATTTTCCGGAATCTTGATTTTTACGGCATAGGAGATCTGATGACCATTTCCAGACGCTCTGCAGAAATGCTGTCGGTGGAATTAAACGAGGAAGGCGGGAAGGAGCTGGCCAAACGTTCCAGGGGCACGCCCAGAATTGTAAACCGCCTGCTTAAACGGGTCAGAGACTATGCACAGGTCAGATCCGATGGGGTTATCCGAAAAGACACTGTAGAGGCTGCTTTAAAATTGGAAGGCGTTGATGATATCGGATTGACCGGACTGGATCGACGTTACATGCAAACCATTATCGAATTTTACAAAGGCGGTCCGGTCGGCATAGAAGCCATTGCCGCAACGCTTCAGGAAGAAAATGATACCCTGGTGGATTTGGTTGAACCCTATCTGTTAAAAATCGGTATGATCATCAGAACATCAGCCGGACGGAAAACCACCGAAGCGGCTTATAAACACCTGGGATATGGATATCAAAAAAATCTTTTTGGTTAAAAATGCCTGTTATAACGTTGCTCACTGATTTTGGAACCAGCGATGAATATATCGGGGTCATGAAAGGTGTCATTCTTTCCATAAACCCGGCTGTCACGATTGTGGATATTACTCACCGGATTGATCCCCAGGATTTAGTTCAGGCGGCATATACTATTAACGCCTGTTACCGGTACTTTCCGCCGGGTACAATTCATGTATCCGTGATTGATCCGGGTGTCGGAACCGGACGGGAAATCATTGCATTAAAAATGGCGGGGTTTTGTTTTCTGGCCCCCGATAACGGCATTTTATCGCTTTTGTTAAACAATATTTCTGTAGATGAGGCAATCAGCGTCAACAACCCCGATTATTTTTTAAATTCTATCAGCCGGACTTTTCATGGCAGGGACATATTTGCCCCGGTAGCCGGTCATCTTTCCAGGGACGTTATGCTGAATCAATTGGGATCTCCCATCGACATCAACACTGTAAAACGACTGGATCTTCCCCGAATCAAGAGGTTGTCGGATAATGTCATTTCAGGCACTATTATTTCAGTTGACCATTTCGGAAATCTGATCACCAACATCGATGCGGATACAATCTATAGCATATGCTCCGGCAAGCCTGAAAAAATACCGGTTGTCGAGATTGCCGGTATTGACATCGAGGGTCTGTCTGATAATTATACAACTGTACCGGTTCAGCAGCCATTGATGATCATCGGAAGCCGGAATTTATTGGAAATTTCGGTTAACCGGGGAAATGCCGGACGGCTTTTCGGCAAACAAAAGGGAGACACCATCCGGATGAATGTAAAGGAACAAAAAATATAAATGCCTAATCATTCCCATAATGATCAAAAACACAATTTGACCGGTAAATTTCCACAATCGTCAAACCACCCGGTAAGATGGCAATTTTTAATGATAGGAAACCATGGGAAGGTCATTTCAATTGAAAGGTTTAAAGAGATTGCGATCTTTTTTTTGATTATATTCATTGTTTCGGTTTCCGGTGCCATTGGTTTTTTTTTGTTATACCAGAACAAACTCCTGCAAAATAAAACGTTAAAAACCTCTTTGGCTCACTACCAGCAAACCGTTTCAAAACTCCAAAGAGAAAACGAGATTCTGGCAGCCCGGCTGGTGGTAAACGGTATTGATGCCGGTTTCCCGCAAGACGACAAAAAACCGGTTACAGACAACCGGCCGGAATCCAACGAAATCCCTGATCATAACGATAGCGGGCAATCTTTTACCGCTGAATCTGATACCCATATCAACACCGAATCCGTCGCCGGCACTGTTTCAAAAAACACACCGGGACAGGAGAAAGAAACCGCTGAAGAGCCCGGCATACCATCTGAAATTCAATCCGGTCTGGTTGACATAGAAAATTTCATCATTGCTCATGACACGACCGCAAAGCTGTTAAAGGCTCAGTTTAAACTCAACAATACCAGCAATCATAAAATTTCCGGCTATATTTTTGTTTTTTTAAGGCATCATCCATCAGACCCGGATTCATGTGTATCACTGCCATCTGTCCGGCTAAATAACGGCAGGCCCGACAATTACAAAAGCGGCCATCATTTTGCTATCTCCAGATTTAAGACCATTCGTCTTAAAGCAACAGATCTTCCGTCCATTCAACAGTATGTTCAGGCGGATGTTTTTATTTACGGCAAAGACGGCGAGCTTATTTTCAAAAAAGAATTTCCGCTGAACGCATAATTTAAGGAAAGCAATGTTTATCAAAAAATCAAATGATTTTTCCATCATTGACACAGGATTAACCATTGAAGGCGATGTCTGCTGCAAGGGCAAATTAATTGTTAAAGGAACCCTGAAAGGAAAACTGAAAGGAGAAACGGTTATCATTGCCAAAAACGGTGCCGTTTATGCCGAAATGACAGCCGCTGATATTTCTATCGGCGGCGTTTTCGAGGGAACCCTTCGATCCACCCAAAAACTGGTAATTTTGTCTTCCGGAAATTGTTCAGGGTGTGTGAACTGTCAGATACTGGTGCTGGAATCCGGAGGTATCCTCAATGCCGATGTCAATTGTCTCCCAGAGGCGGGCACAGAAAAAAAAGATCATGATACCGCTAAAACAGATTGAAACTGCCGTTGAAACGATAAAAGATCGTATCACAACAACACCGTTGATTCATTCTCCTTCGCTGAGTCGCCGTTTTGGCGGCAGTATTTATGTAAAAATGGAAAACCTTCAGCGAACCGGTTCTTTTAAAATACGAGGCGCGACTTATAAACTTGCTGTCATGGCCAAAAATATCCAGGAGGGCGGTGTCGTAGCCGCATCCGCCGGGAACCACGCGCAGGGGGTCGCTCTTGCCGCCAATACCATCGGGGTTCCGGCCACCATTGTAATGCCTGAATGGGCATCCATTTCAAAACAGGAAGCGACCAGAAGCTATGGCGGAAACGTCGTTCTGTATGGCAAAACCATCGGAGAAAGCCTTCAAAAAGCACAGGAACTTGCAGAAGAACAAAAGACCTTTGTTCATCCCTTTGATGACAACGAAATCATTACCGGTCAGGGAACCATAGCGATTGAGATTTTAAACCAGTTACCGGATACCGCCATGATCATCCTTCCCATCGGGGGAGGCGGACTGATATCCGGAATTGCGTCGGGAGCAAAAGCCATCAATCCCCAAATAAAAATTATCGGCGTTCAGGCCTCCGCATGTCCGTCCGCCCGCCAGGCCCTGAAAGAAAACAAACCGGTTCGCGTTCATTCACAAAAGTCCATTGCTGACGGTATCAATGTAAGGCAGGTGGGTGAAACCCCCTTCGAAATAATAAAAAAATTAGTTGATGACGTTGTGGTGGTGGCAGAAGATGAAATCGCCGCAGCGGTTCTGATGCTTCTGGAGCTTAAAAGAATCGTGGCCGAGGGTGCAGGTGCTGTCCCGCTGGCGGCTGTTATGAATGGCGCTGTTACAGTGCCGTCAAAGGGAAAGACCGTTTTGTTGATCAGCGGTGGAAATGTGGACAGCCCGTTGTTAGGAAGGATTTTAAGACAGGGCCTGATCCGTAACGGACGTATTTTACGATTCGGTGTCAACTTAGATGACGTGCCGGGTTCCCTGTCAAACCTTTTATCGGTGATTGCCGGACTGAAAGCAAATGTGCTGCATATATATCACGATCGCCATCTCCGGGATCTTCCCATATACAAAACCCGGGTAGAGCTGGAACTGGAAACCCGAAGCCGATCACACGCCGATAAAATCATCCAGAAACTCTATCAGAAAGGATACGAGCTGTTGTCAAGATAGCTGTTCTTATAGTCTATTACCTGATCTTCAAGTTTTTTTCCTGTCATTCCGGCCAAAGCCGGAATCCAGAAGATTTTGATGGTTTCCCGGATTCCGGGTCTTTGCTGCGCCAAGCCCGGAATGACAGGCATCACAAGAATTTTGGTGGTAAAAAACGTGATCATCTAGTATTGGAAGTTATCTGAAAACCGTTTCATTAGTTGAAATTTCAGGCAGGAGGCAAAATATGCCCGACACATTATCCGAAAACCAAATCCGCCGGATGGCCTTACGATGGTTCCCTGATGACTACGATTTAAACCGCATACGGGTGATCAAAGATGCCACCGATTATTTTCGGGTACAATACAATGATATATTGATTTTAAATGATATTCCGTATCTTATCCGGCATAATGCCAAAGAGGGACGCTTTGGTATTGAAGAAGATATAAAATACTGGGTCAAACGATCCATTGACCTAAATGAAAACCGCATGAAAATATTGAAACTGGCGTTTCATGAAAAATTTACCACCAATGTTGCCGGTATCCGTTTCGAGTCTTTCAGAAGTCCGAAAAAAGAGGCCCGTATTTTAGATCTGGTAAAGGATCATAAAAATTTCATGCAGGGTTATTCGGTTTTAGATTCAAAAGGCAATTTGATTCGTGTTTTGGATTATATCCATGGCAAAACACTTCCGGGCTTTGTAGAAACCATCAATTCAGATCATGAATCCTATTTTTTTGAACAATTTCCCCGTCTGCTGGATTTGTTCATTGAACTGGTCAGAGCCATCAAGTTTCTCCATGATCATGGGGAAAAACACGGAGATATCCGCCGGGACCACGTTCTTATTGACAGTGAAACCGATAAGTGGCGATGGATCGATTTTGACATCAATTACCGGCACAGAGAAAACATTTTTGCCTATGATCTCTTTGGTCTCGGAAATGTTCTGATTTATCTGGCGGCAAAAGGGGAACCGCTGCTCAGGGACTTAAAAGAACGAAACTCCCCCTCTCTGGAAAAACTCACAACTGAGGATGTCAATATCGTCTTTAAATATCGAATCGCTAACTTAAAGAAAGTGTTTCCGTATATTCCGGATTCATTGAACAATATTTTTCTTCATTTTTCCCGAAAAGCCAACCGGTTTTATGAGCATACCAACGAACTTCTTGTAGACCTTGAATCGTACCGAAATGAAATTAAATAGATTTGAAATTGCATTTTTGAAAACGTTATCACCCGATTATCAAGTTTTTTACCAGTCATTCCGCGAAAAGCCGGAATCCAGAAGGTTTTGCTGGTTATCTGAATTCCGGGTCTTTGCTACGCTGCGCCCGGAATGACGGCCATTTGGAATACCTTTTCTAAAAAAACCTGACCATCGTGTATCACTGAAACTACAGGAGAAATACAATGAACATTGTCTGTCTTTATGGAAGTCCCCGGGTAAAAGGTAACAGTGCCACAATCGCTAAAAAATTCTGTGAAACGGCCATTGAAAAAGGCGCAACAGTGGAGTCCTGGGTACTCAACAAGCTCAGTTTTCGTGGATGTCAGGCATGTTATGCGTGCAAGGAGAAATCGGATAAATGCGTGCTCGAAGATGATCTGACACCGGTGCTGGAGGCTGTCCGGAAATGTGATATGCTGGTATTGGCCTCACCGGTTTACTATGGGGATGTCTCCTCCCAGCTAAAAGCATTTATTGACCGCAATTTTTCATTTCTGGTACCCGACTATGCAACCGCCCAAAAGCGTCATCGGCTGGAGGGTGACAAAACCCTGGTGATGATCCTGACCCAGGGCAGCCCTGATCAGGATGCCTTCAAGGATATTTTTCCCAAATATGCCATGTTTTACCAGTGGATGGGATTTGAAAAAAGTGAATTGATACGGGTATGCGGCGTAATGGAGCCAAGGCATCTCAATAAACGACCAGAGGTTTTCAAAGAGGCCGAGGCACTGGCGGAAAAACTGGTTGGGTGAGTTTTTATGAAAATCTGAACTTGTTGGAATGAATCCAGCAGCTATGTTATGCAGATAATA
>JAGYNR010000043.1 GCA_018399715.1 Desulfobacterales bacterium
TAAATCTGGAAAATACTTGCGCACTTCATTGCCGAGCCGACACGGTAGCTGAAAATACGAATTTCAAAGCATCATTCGATGTCATTGTTTCCCGTGCCTTGACAGATCTGACTATCTTTTCAGAAATGGCACTGCCGCTTTTGAACAACCATGGCTTTCTTTTAGCCTATAAAGGTCCATATCATAAGAATACAGGCAAAGAAAGAAAAACACTTCATTTAAAAGGTCTGCCAATAAATAGTTCTGTTTTTACTTACCAGCTTCCTTATCTAAAGATTGAACATACTGTGGTTAAAATCATCCCCTCACTACATAAAAAACATTATTTTAAATGAAACCGACTATGTTTAGGAAAAAAGTGGAAGATATTATATCCGGAAAAGACGACTGTTCCGGACTGGCCAAAGTGGTATGGGGAGTTTCAAAAATTTATGCACTGACAATGAATTGCCGTGCCGGCCTATACAAACATGAGATTTTCCGAAAGAAAAGACTTCCCTGCAAAGTAATCGCATTCGGAAATCTTACAATGGGCGGAACGGGAAAAACCCCTATGGCTATTTATACCGCAAAAATTCTTCACGAAAAAGGATTAAAGGTAGCTGTTATTTCTAGAGGTTATATGGGCAAATTCGAATCTTCAGGGAGAGTGGGTATCGTTTCTGACGGCACACAACTGCTCATGGGACCTGATGAAGCTGGGGATGAGCCTTTTTTGATGGCGACAAAACTTGAAAAAATCCCCGTACTTGTAGGAAAAAACCGATATGCAGCGGGAATGTTGGCATGGAAAACATTTTCTCCGGAAGTCATCATTCTTGATGATGCTTTCCAACACCTTGGCCTGCACCGTGACTTAAACATTCTTCTTCTGGATGCTGCAAAACCCTTCGGAAATTATTCAGTTTTTCCCAGGGGAAATTTGCGGGAACCTGTCAGGCATGCCAAAAGAGCCGATGCTATTATTTTAACCCGCTATTTCCGGCAAAATGATACAGGCTTCATATTTTCCCAAAAAACCAATATCATATTTCAGAAAAAACCAGTATTTAAAACTTTTCATCAGTCGATCGGTTTTACCACTTTAAACAAAAGCAGACAATGGTGTAAATATCCTTTAGGGGCAGTTATATCCAAAAGATGTGTAGCTTTTTGCGGAATTGCTCAACATCAGGATTTTCAAAACCTAATCAGAGAGATTGGTTGCCAGGTTACTCATTTTTTAACATTTCCCGATCACCATCAATATTCTCAGCCGGACATTAAGCAAATATTAGAAACGGCCGCAATTTCCGAAGCCGACATTTTACTAACCACCGAGAAAGACCTTGTGAAATTGTCAGAAACTTCTTTTATCCCCTATAAGCTATTTGCTACTTGCATAGATATCTTTTTTTGGAATAACCGTAAGGCTTATGAAAATCTAATCTTATCCGTATGAGTCTATTGCTTATATACACATTTAAAAGCTTACGATAATGGATCTGACAATTGTTTCCCTAATAAAAAAAGCCCCGCCGGTTCTTGCCGGGAGGGCTTATACAAAATTATTATGAATATATTTTTAAAGTTAGTCGGAAGTCATTGGCATCACATTTTAACTTCTTTCCGTCTTATCGTTGGTTTCTTTATCAGTTGATTCCAATGATAATTGCTCTTTGTGAACATTTTCTTCGACGGGCAATGGTTTGGTTTCATCCGCTGGCAAAGTTTTAGCATCCTGAGTTGCCTCGTCTTTCATATTCGTATCAGTTTCAATAGTTTTCGCTGGTTCAGCACTTGTTATTTCAGTTGATGACACCTTATCTTCCGATGTTGCTGTTTCGGAAACCGTAGGCTCAATATATGGTTTTTCCTTTTTCTTAAACCATTTTTCCTTTTTCTTAGAACCGCCCTCCAATGTCACCAGTTCAATAATAGCCATGGGAGCAGCATCCCCTGGTCGCTTTTCTAATTTAATCACCCGCGTATATCCGCCATTTCTTTCCTTGAAATGACCAACCATCTCATCAAAAAGTTTATGAACCACATTTTTTTCTGTTATGACTGCTAATACCTGACGACGAGCATGCAAATCTCCTCTTTTGGCCAGGGTGATCACATAATCCGCCCAGCTTCTGAGAGCCATGGCCTTTGCATGGGTCGTACGTATTTTTTTATATTTGATCAAAGAAGTTACCATGTTTCTAAACATGGCTTTTCGGTGACTGCTAGTCCGGTTTAATTTAATACCTGCCTTTCGATGTCTCATGGCAACACTATTCTCCTTGCTCCAAATCTTCTTCCGGCTCCTTGAAACCTTCCAGCTTCATTCCCAGTGAAAGATCCATTTCGGCCAAAACTTCCTTTATCTCATTGAGTGATTTACGACCGAAATTTTTTGTTTTTAGCATTTCTGACTCAGTTTTTTGCACTAATTGCCATATTTTGTGAATATCGGCATTTTTAAGGCAATTGGCACTTCTGACGGAAAGCTCAAGTTCTTCAACACTTCTGTACAGATTTTCGTTGAAATTCGGCTTCTCAGGCTCTTGTTTCGATTCACTAGGTTCAGGCTCGACTTCTTCATCGAAATTGATAAACGTCGTCATCTGTTCCTTCATTATTTTAGCTGCATATGCAACCGCATCCTCCGGGGCAATACTGCCATCGGTCCAAACTTCCAGTGTTAGTTTATCATAATCGGTATCCTGACCAACTCGTGCATTACCCACTACATATGTAACACGCTTGATAGGAGAAAACACGGCATCAATCGGAATGGTTCCGACCGGAGCATTTTCATCTCTGTTTTCCTCGGCCAGGGCGTAGCCTTTACCTACATTGACAGTCAAAGTCATTTTGAGCTCCGCACCTTCGGAGAGCGTAGCAATGTATTGGTCAGGATTTAAAATTTCAACTTTACCATCCTCACTGATGATATCCTCAGCCCTTACGGTTCCCTCTCCTTTTGCATCAACATTGACCGTTACCGGCTCAAAATTTTTTGATTTCAAACGCACTTCTTTGAGGTTCAGAATTATTTCAGAAACATCTTCCAAAACACCAGGAATAACACTGAATTCATGCATAACTGCCTCAAATTTGACTGAGGTAATCGCTGCACCGAATAAGGAGGATAATATTATTCTCCTTAAGGAATTTCCAATCGTTATGCCGAATCCCCTTTCGAGGGGCTCACACACAAACTTGCCGTAGGCTGGTTTGCTGCTAACCTGAACCTTTTCCGGCTTTATCATTTTTTGCCAGTTTATGTACATCATATCATTTGATGACATTTGGGTATCTCCAGGTTACTTTTTTTGCGGTAAATAAATAAAAATAATCTTTTACATCATTGATATTAACCGCTGATTTATCAATAAATAGGCCTATGGCGTAACCATTGATATTACTTGGAATATAATTCAACAATGAGCTGTTCTTGAATTGGCATGGTAAGATCTTCACGTTCAGGAAAACTTTTAACTACGCCTTTCATGGTGTCCTTATCCAGATCAAGCCATTGGGGAATCCCCCGTCGCACCACTGCATCCATAGCATCCTTCAACGCCTGAATATTCCGACTTTTTTCACGGATTTCAATGACATCTCCAATCTTAATTTTATAAGAAGGAATGTTGACAGGCTTCCCGTTAACCGTAAAATGCATATGAAGCACAAAGTGCCTGCCCTGTGCACGGGAGTTTACAAACCCCAATCGATAAACCACATTATCGAGGCGTCTTTCCAGTTCAACCAACAAATTGGTTCCGGTAACGCCTTTTTGTCTGTCAGCACGTTTGAAAGTCAGCCGAAATTGCTTTTCAGAAAGTCCATACATTCTTTTGACTTTCTGTTTTTCTCTCAGCTGAATGCCATAATCGGAGATTTTACCTCTTCGCCGCTGTCCATGTTGTCCTGGCGGATAAGTGCGACGGTCGAGTGCACATTTATCTGAATAACAGCGATCCCCTTTTAAAAACAACTTTAAATTTTCGCGTCTGCACAACCTGCAGACCGGACCGGTATATCGTGACAACTCTTTCCTCCTTGAATATCTTCTTAGTTTGAAGGTTATAATATCAGCCTTACGAAAATATTGCTGACTTGCCCTTCAGAGACTCTAAAGAATATGACGCATTAAAGTCTGCGATATTTTTCTATTTATACTCTGCGTCTTTTTGGCGGCCTGCATCCGTTATGAGGAATTGGAGTGACATCTCTAATCATCATCACATTGAAACCTGCTGCCTGAAGCGCTCGAAGCGCAGATTCTCTTCCGGCTCCGGGACCTTTGACATAGACTTCCACGTTTCTCATGCCATTTTCCATCGCCTTTTTGGCAGCATCCTCAGCTGCCATTTGAGCTGCAAAGGGTGTGCTTTTACGTGATCCTTTAAATCCCTGGATACCGGCGGTAGACCAAGCAACCGTGTTACCACCCGGATCAGTAATGGTTACGATAGTATTATTAAACGTTGAATGGATATGTACAACGCCATTTGGAATATTTTTCTTCTCTTTTTTCTTTTTGCTTCGGGTTCTCTTGGGCATAAATATTTCCTGCTTGAAAGGTTATTTACTTTTTCTTTGCTGCACCTTTTTTCTTTACAGCAGCTCTTCGGGGTCCTTTACGCGTACGCGCATTTGTACTGGTCCTTTGTCCACGGACTGGAAGGGATCTACGATGGCGAAGTCCACGGTAACTTCCAAGATCCATCAACCGCTTGACATTCATAGAAACATCAGTCCGAAGCTCTCCCTCTACTTTATATTCGCTATCAATAATTTTTCGAATCGCATTTATCTGATCCGAAGTCAGCTCATCGCTTTTAATACCTGGATCAATATCTAGTTTTTCGAGAATCTGGTTTGCAGAAGACCTTCCAATCCCATAAATATATGTCAAGCCTATCTCAATTCGTTTCTGTCTGGGTAAATCTACGCCAGCAATCCTAGCCAAAGCTCAGTCCTCCTTTTTTTGTCTCTATCCTTGACGTTGTTTATGTCTTTTGTTAGTACAAATGACTCTGACAACCCCTTTTCTGCGAACAATTTTACATTTGCTGCAAATTTTTTTTACCGATGCCCTTACTTTCATCCTAATTTACTCCTTTTATGTTTATGACCTGCATCATTTCAATAACGTGCCTGAATCTACTCCCATATCATTGGATACCCGGCATCCCGGCAGTTATTTTGACCGGTAAACAATTCTTCCGCGAGTAAGATCATAAGGTGAAAGTTCTACTGTCACGGTGTCTCCCGGAAGTATTTTAATAAAATGCATCCGCATTTTCCCGGATATATGGGCCAATACCTGATGTTTGTTTTCCAGTTCCACCTTGAACATGGCATTAGGCAATGTTTCTATTACCGTGCCTTGTACCTTTATCGGTTCTTCCTTTTGCATAATTAATGGGCCTCTTTTCCTTCCACCACCTGCAGAATTACGTTTTTCGGAGCTACAGATATATGATCCTTAATATGCGCAACTATCGTCTGCTGCGCACACCACCTTTTTTTAAAAAACCCTCGTAGTGTCGAGAAAGCATATGTGATTCCATCTGAGCGACTGTATCAATGGAAACCCCAACAACAATCAGCAACGCCGTACCACCAAAATAAAAGGGAACATTGAATCTGGAGATAAGAATAGACGGAAGTACACAGACAACTGAAACATATATGGCACCGCCGAATGTTAGCCTGGTCAAGACCTTATCAATATAATCTGCGGTCCGTTTCCCCGGTCTTATACCTGGAATGTATCCACCATGCTTTTTCATATTTTCAGCCACATC
This sequence comes from Desulfobacterales bacterium, assembly GCA_018399715.1. GTDB lineage: Bacteria > Desulfobacterota > Desulfobacteria > Desulfobacterales > SKZT01 > M55B149. The sequence goes on from JAGYNR010000043.1 coordinate 5,787, forward strand.
AACCGGATTAAATGTCACCGCAGTATAAAAATAACAAAAGAAAAATATCAATCCCACAAAGACCAATTCGTAAACTGGATTGCCCGGTCGAATGGCAGCTACTATTGCTTTTACCCATTCTACGCTAAAGAAGCTTTCCAATGTTGCTGGAAACATCATAATCGATGATGCAAAAATTGGGGGGATAACTCCCGATGTATTGATTTTCAGGGGTAAATGCGTACTCTGACCACCATATATACGCCTTCCCACAACTCTTTTTGCATATTGAACAGGTATTCTCCGCTGAGCCTGTTCTATATAGACGATAACACCAACAACAACAACCATAAGGACAATCAGCGCCAAAACTAAAAATATTCCCATCTCGCCGGTAGATACAAGCCTAAATGTATTCGCAATAGCAGTAGGCATTCGTGCCACGATACCAGCAAATATAATCAATGAAATACCATTGCCAATACCCCTCTCTGTAATTTGTTCTCCAAGCCACATAATAAAGGCAGTACCAGCTGTAAGGGTGATAACCGTCATAATCCTGAATGACCAGCCTGGGTGAATCACGACGGGGGCTCCGCCGGGAGCACTCATATTTTCAAGACCTATACTGATTCCAAAGCCTTGGATAATACTCAAGACCACAGTACCATAACGTGTGTATTGCGTAATTTTTTTACGCCCCTGATCCCCCTCCTTTGACAGTCGTTCCAGATGCGGAATTACAACTGTCAAAAGCTGTATAATAATTGATGCGCTGATATACGGCATAATTCCTAGCGCAAAGACTGATAATCGTTCCAGGGCACCTCCGGAAAACATATCAAAAAGCCCCAAAAGTGTTCCCTGAGCACGAGCAAAAAAGGCAGCCAGTGCAGTGCTATCTATTCCTGGCGTTGGCACATGTACACCGATTCGGTATACAAACAACAGCGCCAGAGTGTAGAAAATACGCTTTTTTAATTCAGGAATCTTAAATATATTTTGAAACCCACCAGTTACCATTAGGGACCCTCTACCCTTCCGCCAGCGGATTCAATCTTTTCTTTTGCTCCTTTGCTTACCATATCCAATTTGATCGTCAACCGATGGGACGTTTCACCTTTTCCCAAAAGCTTAACTTTGTCATACTGCCCTTTTACCATCCCTTTTTTTATTAATGCGTCCACATCCACTGTGCTTTCGTTTTCAAAACCGGAAAGATCAGCAATGTTTATTACTGCAATCTTTTTTTTGAATATATTGGTAAACCCCCTCTTCGGCAATCGACGCTGAAGCGGCATTTGTCCGCCCTCATATCCTGGCCTAACACCACCTCCGCTTCGACTGTTAAATCCTTTAGTTCCTCTGCCAGCTGTTTTGCCCCGACCTGACCCTACGCCTCGTCCAAGTCGCTTTTTTGATTTAATGGAGCCTTTTGCCGGTGCTAACTCATTAAGCTTCATTGGTATTCTCCTCAGCTTGGATCAAGTGTTTAATTTTGTTGATCATTCCTCGATTGCTGGATGTATTGTCTAAAACGACATTTTTTCCAATTTTGGTCAATCCCATACATCGCAAAATTTTGCGATGTTTCTCCGGCCTTCCAATCATACTTTTGACAAGAGTTACTTTTATCTGTTCAGCCATTTTTCACTCCGGATTAAAATTCCTCTGCACGTTTACCGCGTCTTGCGGCAACATCCTCTCTGCTCTGAAGCATTTCGAGACCCTTTATCGTAGCTTTAACAACATTATGAGGATTGTTGGTGCCCAAGCTTTTTGTTAAAATGTTTTGGATACCGGCCGCTTCAACAACAGCGCGAACAGGACCTCCGGCAATCACTCCAGTACCTGCGGAAGCCGGCTTTAACAATACTCTTCCGGCACCAAATTTACCTAACGTTTCAAATGGAATTGTAGCATCAGCAACAAGCGGAATGGAAATCATATTTTTTTTAGCCTTCTCAACTCCTTTTCGAATGGCTTCAGGGACTTCACCGGCTTTTCCAAGACCCCATCCGACATTTCCGTCTCCGTCACCGACTACCACAATAGCGCTAAAACTAAATCGACGTCCACCCTTCACAACCTTTGCCACCCGACTGATATGAACCACCTTGTCGATAAACTGAATTTCTTCCGTTTCTTGCTTTAACAATGAAATGCCTCCTTCATTAACCCATCACTTTTAATTTTGTATTATTAATGCCTGGGTTTTTAATTATCATCAGGGATTTCATCAATCTAAAAAATCAGTCCCGATTCACGGGCGCCATCAGAAACCGCTTTAACCCTGCCATGATACAAATAGCCATTGCGATCAAATACTACTTGTTGAATTCCCTTTTCTATGGAACGTTTTCCGATAACTTGACCAATATGTTTTGCCTCATCCACCTTACTTTCAAATTTCGGCTTTCCTTCCCCTTCCACATCCCATTTCTCTATGGATGATGCTGAAACCAATGTATGTCCATCGGTATCATCAATTATTTGCGCATAAATATTTTTCAGGCTACGAAACACCGTCAGCCTTGGTCTATCAGATGTTCCACTAATCTTTTTACGAATACGCATTTTTCTTTTCATGCGTGTTTGTTTTTTTGTTCTTACTGCACCCATGTTAAATTCCCTTTCAATACCGATTTTCTCAAATCGAATATAAAAGAATAAGCTATTTGGTTCCGGCTTTCCCCGCCTTTTTCTGGATCTGCTCCTCTGCGTATTTTATCCCTTTTCCTTTGTATGGCTCCGGAGGACGAAGGCTTCTGATAGACGCTGCTGTGTGTCCTAACAGCTCTTTGTCAATCCCAAATAGTTTTACCACATTATTTTTTTCCACAGTAGCGGTGACTCCCTCAGGAAGCTTAAAATTAACTGGATTCGAATATCCCAAATGAAATATAATTTGGTTTCCCTGAAAATCGGCGCGATACCCAATTCCGTTAATTTCCAAAATCCTTTCGAAACCGTTGCTAACCCCTTTTACCATATTTGCCACAAGGCTTCTTACCAGGCCTTGCAATGCCCGACCTTTCAGATCGTCCTTCACCGGGCTTACCGTAATTGTTTCGTTTTCAATATTCAATTCGACATCGGGATGGATTGTTCGCGTGAGAACGCCTTTCTCACCCTGTATTTTAATAACTTTATCCTTATATTCGATTTTCGTTTTGTCCGGTATTGAAATTGGTTTTTTGCCTACTCGAGACATTCATCACTCCTTGAAAATTACCAAATGTTACACAGAATCTCACCACCGATATTTGCCTGTCTGGCTTCATTATCGGTCATGATTCCTCTGGATGTTGACAGAATCGAAATACCGGTACCGTGATATAAAGGTTTAATATCTTTATTTTTTACATAAGCTCTTCGACTGGGTTTGCTGACCCGTTCCAAAAGATATATACCACTGTTCTGATTCCGGTCATATTTAAGGTAAATACGCAAGATTCCCTGCTTATTGTCCTTAATAAACTTATAGTTTCGGATATACCCCTCACGTTTCAAAACTTTGGCAATTTCAGTTTTGACTTTTGAACCAGGTATATCCACACTGTTAAATTTAGCTCTTCCAGCGTTTCGAATCCTTGTCAGCATATCCGCAATCGGATCACTTAAAGCCATTGCCTTCTCCGTTGACTAAATTGTTTGAGTGTTCATTTTCCCCAACCGTAAAAATTCAATAGGGAAAGGTATTGTCATCTAATTTTGCTTATCTTTTTCAGTTTACCAGCTCGACTTGATAACCCCAGGAAGCTTTCCTTCTGAGGCAAGATCCCGAAAGCAGATACGACAAATGCCAAATTTTCTCAGAAACCCCCGGGGTCTTCCACAAACAGGACAACGATTATACGATCGTACATTAAATTTGGGCTTTCGCTTGGCTTTATTCATCAGACTTTTTTTAGCCAATGTACTCTCCTCCTTATTATATTAATTCCTAAAGGGCATTCCCATCAATTTGAGCAATTCTTTTCCCTCATTATCCGATTTTGCCGTTGTAACAATAGTGATATTCAATCCTTTAATCCTATCGATTTTATCATAATCAATTTCGGGAAAAATAATATGCTCCTTAATCCCCATCGAATAGTTCCCATACCCATCCATAGCTTTTCCGGAAACACCCCTAAAATCTCTGACACGCGGAAGAGCGACATTGATTAATTTTTGAATAAAGTCATACATGCGTTCCCGGCGTAATGTCACCATACATCCAATTGGCATACCAGCCCTCAGTTTAAATGCAGCAATTGATTTTTTTGCACGGGTTATTATTGGTTTCTGACCAGCAATCATCTTCAACTCTTCAACAGCAGAATCCATTAACTTTATATTTTGAATTGCCTCTCCGAGTCCCATATTCAAAATAATTTTTTTTAGCCTCGGAATTTCCATACTGTTTTTATAATTAAAGCTTTCCATTAGCTTGGGAACAATCTGCTCTTCATAATATTTTTTCAGCTGTGACATTTATATTCCTCCGACCGGCATCTGTCTACGTATCAATAATTTCGTTGCATTTCTTACAAACGCGCACTTTCTTCCCATCTTCCAGTGCCAGCATTTTCGTGCGAGTAGAATTCATGCATTTATTGCAGACAAGCATAACATTAGACCAGTGAATCGGAGCCTCACCCTCAATGATCCCGCCCTGTTTCTGCTGTGCTGAGGGCTTGGTGTGTCGTTTTACCATATTAACATTTTCTACCAGAACCCTGTTTTTTTTATATAAGACTTTTAAAACCTTACCGATTTTGTCTTTGTCTTTTCCGGCCAGGACTTTAACCTTGTCTTCTTTTTTCACATGGCATTTTTTTTGTGTCTTGTTCATGATCAGCGTCTCCCGGTTGACTTATAAAACCTCTGGAGCAAGGGATATGATCTTCATAAAGCGCTTTGCCCGAAGTTCTCTTGCTACAGGACCGAAGATTCGTGTTCCGACCGGCTCCCGGTTTGCAGTAATCAATACTGCAGAGTTATCATCAAATCGGATATAAGAACCATCCGGCCTTTTAATTTCTTTTTTTGTACGGACTACCACCGCCTTCATTACATCTCCCTTTTTGACTTTGGCGTTGGGAATCGCCTCTTTAACCGAAACTACGATAATGTCACCGATACTAGCATAGCGTCGCCGGGAACCACCAAGAACTTTCAGGCAATACAGGACTTTTGCCCCCGAATTATCCGCTGCTGTCAGTCTTGTTTCTGTCTGAATCATTTCTATTTCCTTTAATCAAACACCCTTTTCAATAATTTTGCTTAACCGCCACCGCTTGGTTTTGCTCAGAGGCCTTGATTCGGTGATTAATACCTTATCTCCAGTTTTGCATGTATTGGCCTCATCATGAGCAGCAAATTTCACACGTCTTCGAATATACTTTTGATATAATTGGTGTTTGACCAGCCGCTCGACCATGACTACAATCGTTTTTTCCATATTATCGCTGATCACTGTTCCGACCAATTGTCTTTTGATTCCTCTTGTTTTCATGACAAAAATTTATTCTTCTTTCTTGAGCTGATTTTCACGAATAATGGTTTTTAATCTGGCTATATCCCGTCTTGTTTCTTTCAATTTACGGGAGTTTTCCAACTGGCCACTCGCATGCTGAAATCGAAAATGAAACAACTCTTGCTTCAGGTCAACAACTTTTCGATCCATTTCCTCAAGACTAAGTTCTCTGATTTCATCGGCCTTCATAGTGATTCACCCCATTCCACAAATCTTGTTTTTATCGGGAGCTTGTGTGAAGCCAAGCGAAGTGCTTCCTTCGCCATTTCTCGTGAAACACCTTCCATCTCGTATAGGATTCTTCCCGGTTTAACTACCGCCACCCATGCTTCTGGAGCGCCCTTACCTTTTCCCATTCGAACCTCAGCAGGTTTTTTGGTTATTGGTTTGTCAGGAAAGATCCGAATCCACATCTTTCCCCCTCTTTTCACATGTCTCGTCATAGCTATTCTGGCGGCTTCAATTTGTTTTGCAGAAATATATCCACACTCCACAGCCTGGAGGCCATATTCACCAAAATTCAGCTTAGAGCCCTTGTAGGCGACTCCCCTCATGCGGCCTCTTTGTTGTTTTCGGAATTTTACCTTTTTTGGGCTCAGCATTTTTTCTTTCTCCTAACCTTATTCGGATTATGCCCACTTTAAAACTTCGTTTCCGGAAAAACTACTGTTAGCTCCCTACCTCAACCTGATCTTTTTTCAGTATTTCGCCGTGAAATACAAATACTTTCACGCCGATTGTGCCATAGGTCGTTTGGGCCTCAATAAATCCATAATCAATATCAGCTCTTAACGTATGAAGCGGGACTCTACCTTCACGATACCATTCGGTACGAGCCATTTCTGCTCCCCCCAGACGTCCGGAGCAAATTATTTTAATCCCCTTCGCCCCAAACCTCATTGCTGATGATACGCCTCTTTTCATTGCCCGCCGGAATGCTACCCGTCGTTCAATTTGGAGTGCTACATTTTCAGCAACCAGCTGAGCATTGATCTCCGGCTTTCTTACTTCCTGTATATCGATTAACACTTCCTGAGATACTAGTTTTTCCAGCTCTTTTTTTAGCTGCTCGATCTCGGAGCCCTTCTTTCCTATCACAATCCCTGGTCTTGCAGTATAAATACGAAGTCGTATCCGCTTGGATGATCTTTCAATTTCGATTTTAGAAATGCCGGCATGATACAATTTTTTCTTGATAAATTTCCGAATTTTATGATCCTTGAAAATAAAATCAGAATAATTTTTGTCAGCGTACCATCGGGATTCCCACGTTTTAATTATCCCTAGCCTCAGTCCAATGGGGTTTACTTTCTGGCCCAAGCCTGAAATCCTCCTTTTTTTGAATTACACCTGTTCTTCGGCCAAGATGACCGTAATATGAGCAGTCCGCTTTAATATCCGGGTAGCCCTACCTCTTGCCCTTGCCCTAAAACGTTTCATCGTGGGCCCCTGGTCTGCATAAATATTTCGAACAATCAAATTATCCACATCGAAATTATGGTTTTCTTCTGCATTGGCTACCGCTGAGCGTACAACCTTCTCCAATAGTGACGCCGCTTTCTGTGGCATAAACTTGAGATTGTTCAGTGCAGCCTCAACCGACTTTCCTTTGATTGCACCAATAACTGCCTGCACCTTCCTTGGTGAGATGCGTACATATCTGGCTACCGCCCTTACCTCATCCATTTCAAGTTCCTCTAATCATTAAGGTTACTTCTTTAATTTTGATTTCTTGTCTCCCGCATGGCCATAGAAGGTGCGTGTCGGAGAAAATTCACCGAGTTTATGGCCTACCATATTTTCCGAGACAAAAACCGGAATAAATTTTTTTCCGTTATGGACAGCCAACGTAAGACCTACCATTTCAGGTATAATTGTTGATCGCCGGGACCAGGTCTTGATCACCCTTGTGCTTCTGGTATCCTGAGCATTTATGACCTTTTTTTCCAGTTTTTCATCAATATAAGGACCTTTTTTTATAGACCTAGGCATTTATATATCCTTCTTTATTCGTTATGCAGCATCTGAACGTATAAATCATGTTATTTTTTAGACTTTCGGGAATGCCTTTTAATGATATAATCACTATTTTTTTTCTTACTGCGCGTTCTGTAGCCCTTGGTAGGTTTCCCCCATGGCGTACATGGATGGCGTCCACCGGAGGATCTGCCTTCACCCCCTCCCATAGGATGGTCAACAGGATTCATGGCCACTCCCCTGACTTTCGGACGAATTCCCAGCCATCTCTTCCGTCCTGCCTTCCCCAGATCTACATTCTCATGCTCTACATTTCCTACCTGTCCAACGGTTGCCATGCAACTGGAAAGAACCTTTCGTACTTCACCAGATGGTAATTTGACCAATGCATACCGTCCCTCCTTTGCCATTAACTGAGCAAAAGCTCCGGCACTACGAACAATCTGACCTCCCATGCCCTTTCGAAGCTCTATGTTATGAATATGAGTACCCATCGGAATATTCGATAAGGGCAAGGCATTCCCAGCCTTGATATCTGCATTTTCACCAGCAATCACTGTATCTCCAATTGCCAATTTGACAGGCGCTAAAATATAACGCTTTTCTCCATCAGCATAGGTCAGCAATGCAATTCTGGCGCTACGGTTCGGATCATATTCAATGGATATTACCTTGGCAGGAATATCAACTTTATCTCTCTTAAAGTCAATCAACCGATAGTTCCGCTTATGTCCTCCCCCACGATGTCGACAAGTAATTCGTCCATTGACATTTCGGCCTCCGGTTTTTTTTATCTGCCTTAAAAGGCTTTTCTCTGGTTTTTTGGAGCTGATTTCATCATAATTTGAATAGATTTGAAATCGACGGCCCGGAGAAGTTGGTTTTACTTTTTTAACAGTCATTTTTTGCTCCTGACTTACACTCCTTCGAAGAAATCAATTCGTTCACCCGGCATTAATGTTACAACAGCTTTCTTATAATCTTTGCGTTTACCCAATATTCTGCCCCGGCGTTTGATTTTTCCTTTTATATTCAGGGTACGTACAGATGCCACCTTGACATTAAAAACTTTTTCAATAGACCGTTTAATTTCAATTCGATTTGCTTTCGGATCTACCGAAAATGAGATTTGCCCGTGTTCATCCTTTTGTTTCGTAGTCTTTTCCGTAGTAATGGGCTCAATAATCAAGTCATAAAACCAGGCAGTGCTCATGGCAGCAATCTCCCTTCAATCTGCTTCACGGTACCTTCCATCATTACAAGATCATCATATTTAAGAAGGTCATAAACATTTAGCCCTTCAGCCTTCATAATTTTGATGTCTTGTACGTTCTTAGCGGAAAGCTGTAAATTGATGTTATCTTCATCTATTAGGATCAATGTCCTGGAAAGCCCCAGATGATTGATTATCCCTACAAATTTTTTGGTCTTTATCTCGTCGAGTTCCATACGATTTATTACCCGAATGGAATTTTCCTGCAACTTACTGCTCAGCGCCATTTTAAGAGCCAACCGTTTCACCTTTTTAGGCAGGTTGTAAGCATATTTCCGATTATCAGGACCAAATACAACTCCCCCGCCTTTCAACAGAGGGGACTTTATATTTCCTCGTCTGGCACGCCCAGTACCTTTTTGCCTGAAAAGTTTCCTGGTACTTCCTACAACATCACCGCGATGTTTTACCGATGCTGTTGCCGAGCGACGGTTTGCCAACTGCATCTTTACAACATCGTGCAAAACACTGGGTTTAATCGGTACATTGTATATCGCGTCGGTAAGCTCTACCTCGGAAACCTTTTCTCCCGCAGTATTAATCACTTCTACCACAGCCATTGTTTTCCTCGTCACACTCTCTAAAAAAATTACGGGTCTACTCAAAACCCGCAATAAGCTTTTTAGAAAAATTTATTTTTTTATGCGTTTAGGCAAATTGATCATCACTGTTCCTGATACAGGTCCTGGTAAAGCACCCTTTAGAAGAATCAGATTTTGATCCAAACGAATATCCATTATTTCCAGGTTCTTGACAGTTTTTCGTTCCACACCGCAATGACCGGGAAGTCGCTTGCCCTTTGTGACCTTAGACGGCCACGCGCTACATCCAACGGATCCTGGAACCCGGTGACTTTTGCTGCCATGAGTTTTTTTACCCCCATGAAATCCATGTCGCTTCATTACACCGGTAAAACCTCTGCCTTTGCTGGTTCCGACTACATCGACTTTTTCACCCACTGAGAATATGTCAACCGTAAGTTCCTGCCCTAAATTAAAATCTCCAGGATTGTCAGCCGCGACTTCTTTTAAAACAGAAAAAAGGTTTTCTCCCGCTTTGGCAAAATGACCTTTTAATGGTTTGTTGACACGGTTTGATTTTTTTTGCCCAAAACCCAGTTGAAGCGCATCATATCCATCTGTTCCTATTTGTTTTACCTGGGTAACTATACATGGGCCAGCCTGGACGACCGTAACCGGTACGTAATGTCCTTCCTGGGTAAACATGCTTGTCATGCCTATCTTTTTTCCGATTAATCCTTTACACATGGCAATCGCTGCTTTCTGTGTTATAATTTTATCTCCACATCAACACCCGGGGACAAATCTAGCTTCATCAATGCATCTACAGTTTGTTGAGTCGGTTCCAAAATGTCTAAAAGGCGTTTGTGAGTTCTAATTTCAAATTGTTCTCTGGATTTTTTGTCAATATGAGGAGACCGCAAGACCGTAAATTTGTTGATCCTCGTTGGCAATGGTATCGGGCCCACAACTCTGGCACCTGTTTTTCTGGCTGTATCCAGAATATCACCTGCCGACTGATCCAGAAGTTTGTGATCATATGCCTTCAGTCTGATCCTGATTTTGGAATTCATCATGCCTTACGCTCTTTTCTTTATTCAATTATATCAGCAACTACACCAGCACCAACAGTTTTTCCGCCCTCCCGGACTGCAAACCGAACCTCTTTCTCCATGGCAATGGGTGTAATCAGCTCCGCTTCTATCGATATGTTGTCTCCAGGCATCACCA
>JAGYNR010000044.1 GCA_018399715.1 Desulfobacterales bacterium
AGATATTGGCGAAAAAGACAGTTTTCGTTCAGGCACTAAATAAGGAATGTGGCACGATTATTTTTTGTCCCTTCCCTAAAAAAACAAATGGTTCAAACAGAAACCGGGCTTTCATAACCCGGTTTCTGCATATTCAAAACACGAATTTAGTATAATAAATGACCAAAACAGATTACTTGAAAGAAGCGTTTGATCATCTGGAAAGACGGTGTCCGAGACTGGGACATATGGTTTCCTTTTCTTACTGCAGAAAATGTGAAGAAAAGGGTTTTCCCTGCTTTAAAGTATTAGATTGCTGGTGGGAATATTTTGATATTGTCGGTTATATGAGATACCATCTTTCTCCCGAACAGTTTCAGTCGCTAAACCAACGCAAACCGAAACCCAAAATTACCAGTATCTTGCAATTAATCAGGGAGGCCCGGGAACGTCATGAGGGAGAAGCCGAATAACACTGAAAAAAATGATTGACTGGAATTCTCCCAGACTATTATTTTTTTAAAAAAGGAGGTTGAATTGATTATAAAATGTCTGGCAGTAGGACCTATAATGGCTAACTGTTATGTACTAGGATGTGAAAGAACACAGGAAGCTGTTGTTATTGATCCCGGCGAAGAAGCTGATCGGATATTGTGGACACTGGAGGATTTGGGATTAAAGGTAAAATATATTATCAACACCCATGGCCACTTTGATCATGCGGGGGCCAATCAGGAACTGAAAAATGCCACCGGCGCACCCTTATTGATTCATAAAGAAGATGCAGAAATGTTGAGTCATCTTTCCGAGGCCGCAGCCGCTTTTGGTTTGCAGGCTGAAAATTCACCACCACCGGATCAGACAATTGAAGAGGGGGATATGATCAGGTTTGGAGATTATGAACTGAAGGTTATTCACACCCCCGGCCATTCTCCGGGCGGCATTTCATTATATACCAACGGTTATCTATTCGTTGGGGATACACTTTTTGCCGGTTCAATCGGAAGAACCGATTTTCCCGGCGGTGATTTTAAGACACTCAAATCGAGTATCCAAAATAAACTGTTTCCATTAGGTGATGATGTGCGGGTTTTTACCGGGCATGGTCCCGAAACTACCATTGGGGAAGAGAAACGGTTCAATCCTTTCGTAGGCGTCAGGTAGCAGTGTCATGTGAACGGGGCTTACCGGTTCAATCGTTTAACCTCATGGACAAGTTTAACCTTTTTAATCGCCGCCAATACAGCATTGAGTTGTTCTGTACCGGCAACAGTCAATGTAAAACGGTTTTCAACAGTTTGGTTGGTTCTGCTGATGGTGTTTACCTCAAGGATGTTTGCGCCGTGTTTGCTGATGCTCCCGGCGATATCGGCCAGAAGTCCTACACGATCGTGAGAACGAACTAAAACACTGACCGGATAGCTTGTCGGAATTTCTTCATTCCAGGAAGCCTCGATAAGACGCTCGGGGCTGGTCTTTAAAATATTGATACAGTTTTTTCGGTGGATGGTAACACCGTGACCACGGGTAATATAACCGATAATCGGGTCACCGGGAACAGGCTGGCAACATTTTGCAAACCGAACCAAAATATCATCCATGCCTTTGACCATGACCCCCCCTTTAGGTCTTTTTTTTCGGACCTTGCTGATAATTCGGGTAATAAGCGTATCATCATCGTTTTCTTCTTTTGTTTTGGGAAGAAATTTTCTAACGACCTGCAAGGGCGTAATTTTGCCATACCCTACGCTTGCTATCAGCTCTTCTTCATCCTTGAAACTGAAATTTTGTACTACCTTTTCCATTTCTTCAGACTTGCTGAAATTATTAAAGTTCAGCCGATATTTCCGGAACGCCTTTTCCAGCATTTCTCTGCCCAGGCTGATGGATCTTTCCCGCTCCTGTTGTTTAATCCACTGCCTGATTCTGGATCGGGCTTTAATGGTTTTGACAAATTTCAGCCAATCTCTGCTGGGTTGATTATGTTTGGTGGTAATAATTTCAACACGATCCCCGGTTTTTAGATGCTTATCCAATGGTACCATCCGGCCATTGACCTTCGCACCAGTACATTGGTTTCCGACTTCGGAATGAATCAAATAAGCAAAATCAACCGGGGTAGCGCCTATAGGAAGGGATTTGATCTCTCCATCAGGGGTAAACACATAAACGTCATCGGGAAAAAGATCGATTCGGACACTTTCCAGGAATTCATCGGGGTCTTTGATATGCTCTTGATTTTCCACTAAGTTTTGGAGCCACTCATAGGCTTTGCTGATATTTTCATCAATTGTTTTGCCTTCTTTATAACTCCAGTGAGCAGCAATACCGGATTTGGCCACCTGATCCATTTCAACGGTGCGAATCTGAAGTTCAATCCGGTCGCCGCTATTTCCAATAACGGTCGTGTGCAGTGACTGGTACATGTTGGGTTTGGGAAAGCCGATATAGTCTTTGAATTTTTTGGCAATGGGTCGCCATATGGCATGAATGTGTCCCAGTGCTTCATAACAATGAGGCACTGTATCTAAAATAATGCGAAAAGCGACAAGATCGTAAATCTCCTCGAAGTCCAGATGCTGAGTGGTCATCTTTTGATAAATACTGTAAAACTGCTTATATCTGCCCTGAACCTCACAATTGAGATTCACCTCATCCATTTTATCCTTAATCTGGCGTTTAATCCTTTCCACAAAGACTTCCCGTTCTTTCCTGTCTTTGTTGATCAGGGTTTTAATGCGTTCATGTTCTTCCGGAAGCGTGTACATAAAAGAGGTTTCTTCCAGCTCTTTTTTAATCCAATAAATACCCAGACGAGCTGCAATGGGGGCATAAATATCAAGTGTTTCCTGGGCGATTATTCGCTTACGTTCTTCGGTTTTATGGAATTGAAGGGTTCGCATATTGTGGAGACGATCCGCTAGCTTGATAAAGATAACCCGGATATCATCGGCCATGGCAAGAATCATCTTTCGGATATTTTCAGCCTGACGTTCCTGGGAGCTTTTAAAGGGAAGTTTGCTCAGTTTAGTGACGCCATCCACAATATGAGCGACGTTTGGGCCGAAAGCATCCTGGATTTCCTCCCGGGTTGCATGCGTGTCCTCAACGACATCGTGAAGAAGACCCGCTGCAATGCTGACAGTATCCAGTTTCATATCCGCCAGAATGCCGGCTACCTCCAACGGATGAGAAAGATACGGCTCTCCCGACAATCGCATTTGGCCGTCATGGACCCTCGCAGAATAAATATAAGCGCGATCCACCAGGTCCAAATCAGCGTCGGGATTATATTCCAGAACTTTATCGATAATATCAGTAATGCGTATCATAAAACACTAATAAGCCTTCGCAAAGATAACCCTACAGTCACTTTTTTTACCGCAGCAGATACAGGAACCGCTTTCACTTTTCTCTGTTGTAAAGGGAATATTTCGGATGGATACACTCAAATCCTCTTTAATTTTGGATTCACATTTTTCGGAACCGCACCAGTGAGACCGGGCAAATCCGCCATGAATTTCTGTTGTATCAGAAGATTTCGGTGTAAAAAAATCATAAAAATTTTTTTGGTTGTCGATGTCACAGGTATGGTCTTTTTGAAATATTTTGGCCCGTTCAAACAGGTTGTTCTGAATATCTTCGAGCATCATACCGATTTCAGCCACGAAACGGTTTCTGGGAATTGATTCCTTTTCTTTGGGAGGTCGGTCGCGTCTACCGACAAATACGGCATTTTTTTCCATATCTTTCGGACCGATTTCCACCCGGATCGGAATACCTTTTTTGATCCACTCCCATCCCCGGGCACCGCCAATATCTCGATCATCTGTTTCAACCCGGATATTTTGATGGGAAAACTGCTGTTGACGCAATTGAGCAGCCAGATGATTCACATAATCTATTACCTTTCCCCGATCCTCTGGTTTTCGAATGATGGGCATCAACACGACATGAGATGGTGCGACTTTAGGGGGTACAATAATGCCGTTGTCATCGCCGTGAGTCATGATAATGCCCCCGATCAGACGGGTTGAAACGCCCCAGGAAGTGGTCCAGGCAAATTGCTCGGTCTCCTGGGCGGATTGAAACTTAATGCCGGATGCTTTCGCAAAGTTCTGGCCCAAAAAATGTGATGTTCCGGCCTGCAATGCCTTTCGATCCTGCATCATGGCTTCGATACAAAGCGTGTCAACAGCACCCGGAAATCGTTCTGCGGCTGATTTTCGACCCTGAATGACCGGGATTGCAAGATATTCCTCCGCCAGGCGGGTATAAACATCCAGCATCATCCGTGTTCTCTCAATGGCTTCCTGTTCGGTGGCATGTGCGGTATGTCCCTCTTGCCACAAAAATTCGCTGGTTCTCAGAAATATCCGGGTACGCATTTCCCACCTGACAACGTTGGCCCATTGGTTGATCAAAAGGGGGAGATCCCGGTAACTGCTAATCCAGTTAGCAAAAGCATCTCCGATAATCGTTTCAGACGTGGGACGAACCACAAGGGGTTCGGCTAAAGAGCCTGCCGGAACCAACCCCCCATCCATGCCTTTCTCCAGGCGGTGGTGCGTTACAACTGCACATTCCTTTGCAAATCCCTCCACATGTTCGGCTTCTTTTTCCAGAAAAGAAAGAGGAATAAAGAGCGGAAAATAAGCGTTTTTTACGCCCGTATCCTTGAACATTGCATCTAACACCCAAACAATATTTTCCCATAATGCATATCCCCAGGGTTTTATGATCATACAACCACGAACAGGAGACCGGTCGGCAAGTTCGGATGCCTTGATTACCTGCTGATACCATTCGGAATAGTCTTCCTGCCGTGTAGGAGAAATGGCTGTTTTTTCCGCTTTTACCATGATCGATAGTTGAACTCCTTTCCATTTTTCTCTAAATTGTCTTTCAGATACCGGGATTCGAGACGTTCGACTTCTTTTAAAAGAACTGACACCAGTTCTTCCTGGGGGAATTTTTTGATAACCTTGCCTTTTTTGAAAAGAATCCCCGTATTATCGCCGCCTGCTATTCCAATATCAGCTTCCCTGGCTTCGCCCGGGCCGTTGACAACACATCCCATGATGGCTATTTTGATTGGCAATCGGCAGGTTAACAGGCTCTTTTCCACTTCCTCGACAATACCAAAAAGATCGATATTGCAGCGGCCGCATGTAGGACAGGAAATGATCTCCGGTCCTTGACGTCGGATGCCTACAGCTTTTAAAATTTCATAACCGGTCCGGACTTCTTCAACCGGATCGCGGGTAAGGGAAACCCTGATCGTATCACCGATACCATCGGCCAGAAGTGTTCCGATTCCCAACGCCGATTTTACAATTCCCGAATACAAAGAACCAGCCTCGGTTACGCCTACATGAAGCGGAAAATCTGTAGCTTCGGAAATCAACCGGTATGCTTCTATTGTTCGGCTGACATCGGATGCTTTCAAGGATAGCTTGATGTGATAAAAATCAAACGAACAAACCAATTCAATGTAGCGAATGGCACTTTCCACCATGGCTTCTGCTGTCACCGATCCATATTTTTTCAGCAGGTCTTTTTGAAGTGAACCGGAATTGACACCAATACGGATTGGAATATTTAGGTTACGGGCACAGTCTATTACTGCTTTGACATTGTTACGGCTGCCGATATTGCCCGGATTAATCCTGAGGCAGTCCGCACCCGCTTCGGCGGCACTGATTGCCAGGCGGTGATCGAAATGGATATCGGCAATAACAGGAATGGATACCTTTTTTTTTATTTCCGTAAGTGCCTCAGCCGATTTCATGTCGGGAACCGCTACCCGGACAATTTCACACCCGGCAGCCGTTAATCGCCTGATCTGGGAAACCGTGGCAGGTATATCATAGGTATGGGTATTGGTCATCGATTGTACTGTCACCGGAGCTTCTCCGCCGACCTTGACATCTCCAACCAGGATCTGGCGAGTCATTTTTCTGTTTTTAATAAATGTCATTTTATATTTGTTATCCCAACTGTTTAAAAATCCTTTAAATCATGTTGTAATTTATATTATATTTATCAGACCCTTTATAGGGATTCAAGTGAAATACCCGGGCGGCACACCAATTCAAATTTGTAATGTGGTCAGGTTTATTTTATACTGATTATTGTCATGAAAACGAAAGGAGAAAAAAATGTCCGCTGTCAAAGGAAACAGTTTTTCCGAAAAACATCAGCCGGATGTAAAGCCGGACCCGGTGATTGAATCTAAGATTCGTGATCTCGCAAAAAATGAGGAAGTTCCGTGTGCACTTGCCTTTAAGGTGGTAAAAGAAACAGGCGTGGCTCCCCTGGAAGTTGGAAAGACCATCGATTTGATAAACTATCGGATCGTCAAATGCCAGTTGGGACTTTTTGGTTATAAATCCGGCAACCGTATTATCAAACCGGTTAGGCCCGACAACACGCAAATCGAAGATGCCATCCAAAACAGGCTCGTTAAGGGACGTCTTCCCTGCAAAACAGCCTGGGAAATTGCCGAACTATTTGATACTCACAAAATGACCATCAGCAAAGCTTGTGAAGCCATGGGAATTAAGATTAGTTCATGTCAGTTGGGGGCTTTTTGATTCTTGCTTAACGGTTATGGGAAAAAATTAGAAGCTTTGGGTATTTTTCTGACCATTATGGTCGGTCTGTGCTGTATGAATGGCTGCGAAAATCCTCCTTCCAGCGGTTCTTTGAAAAATATTCGTCGGGTCGGAGAAATTACAGTTTTAACCAGAAACAATGCGAATTGCTATTACCTGTATCGTGATCAGGCCATGGGGTTTGAATATGATCTGGCGAAAGCTTTTGCAGATTATTTGGGCGTGTCATTAAACATTAAAATAGCCTCCCGATGGGATAAAATGATTCCGCAGTTATTGAACGGCGAGGGTGCTTTTGTTGCTGCAAACATGACCCACACGCCTTCGAGAGCCAAAAAAGTAGTATTTTCTGACAGTTACCTGTTTATTCATCAACATATTCTTGTTCATCGACATAACCGTCACATTCAGACCCCCGAAGATCTTGCCGGAGAAGTCGTGCATGTCCGCAGAGGAACATCATACCAGGAACAGCTTGAAAAGCTGAAAAATAATGGCATTGATCTTGAAACAAAACTTCATGATGATGTTCCTACCGAAGAACTGATCCGGCAGGTGGCCCGAAAGAAAATCCGAATTACGATCGCCGACACCCATATTGCCCGTCTAAACCGTCGATATTACCCGGAAATTATAATTGCGGGCGTTATCAGCGATAAAGAGTCACTTGCATGGGCAGTTCATCCGAAAGCCAAAAAACTCCAAAAGGAAATTAACCGTTTTTTTAAAAAAATAAAAAAAGATGGTACTTTTCAGGAAATCTATACTACATATTTTTCTGAAATTGAAAAATTTGATTTTGTGGATCTTCGAAAATTTCATCGCCGATTGAAAAGTCATCTTCCACGCTATCTGGATACCATTAAAAATGCGGCTAAACAGCATGGGTTCGACTGGCGCCTGATTGCCTCTCAGATTTACCAGGAGTCTCATTTGAATCCTTATGCGGTAAGCCCGGCTGGCGCCAAGGGTCTCATGCAGTTGATAAAACCAACTGCCTTAAGTCTTGGGGTTAAAAATCGCTTTAATCCATCACAAAATATTCATGGTGGGGTTCGATATCTTAAACAGCTCTATGACTTTTTCGATAATGCCTCCGATACAGACAGACTGTATTTAGCTTTGGCGGCCTATAATATTGGTAAGGCACATGTGCTGGATGCGCGAAAACTTGCCCGTGACATGAAACTTGATCCGAATAAATGGCGTTCTTTGAAGGAAACGCTTCCGCTGTTAAGATTTCCGAAATATCATCAAGCGGCTACTTATGGATACTGCAGGGGGACAGAACCGGTCAGGTATGTTAAGCGAATACGGGTATATTACGATATCCTGAAACGAGAGGGTATAGAATATACTCAAGAATCCGGGGAAAAACAGGTTAAAGATGAAATATAAATAAAATTATAGACACAAATAGTGTGATGATCCAAGAATCTTCGATTCCGTACAGAATGTGCCTTTATTTTCGTTAAATCCCTGTCGCATTAAAAAATTATTGATCGTATGAAACATTGTATGCCCATATTGGTAGTCGGAAGCGGTAATGCTGAATATATCATAAATCTGGATCAAAAATGGCATCAGGACCAAAAGTATGTTGTAAAATACCATGAACTGCTGGGTGGAAGTGGTGTCAATTACACGTTAAGATTACTTCATGCTGGTATTCCTGTCTATCCGATCCTTTCTGTCGGCCGGGATGAATTCGGTCAGCGGATTAAAAACGAGATTCTTTCCTGTAAGTTTGCCTTAAATCGTTCGGACGAAGCTTTAGAGTTTATTAACTCGGAAAATTTTTTGATTCGTGATTTCAAAACGCCTCGGGCCACTATTGTTGTCAGCGAGAGAAACCGCACGATATTTTCCGAGCAAATTGTGTACAGCAAAAATTATAGCAGTCATCTTAAAAAATGCATAGCGGAATATAAAAATCGTTTCCTCAACAGATTCAACACTGTAATGATCGGCCATATTCTTGCGGACAATCCTGAAAATAACAATCCGGAAGAACCCGGAGACTGTACCCGACTGCTGATTCGCACTTTTCAGGATGATTCTCTGATATTTGCCAATTTTGGATACGGCCAGATTTGTCTCGGTGCAGATTTTTGGGAGAAGGATCTTCAAAAAGTCAGTGTTTTTCAATTGAACCTGAAAGAGATGAAAACCTTTTTTAACCAAAAAGATGTAACCATCTGTTTGGAGGACATGCTTCACTGGCTTAGAAAAAGACAAATCACCGCCATCATCACAATAGACCGGTATGGGGCAATCGGGACATACAAAGATGGCAGTGATGGTGTCATACTGGCATGGCCCAAAGAAATATCAGGGATTGTTGACACTACCGGAGCCGGTGATGCCTTTGGGGCCGGACTTATGTCGAAACTGTACGGGAAACCAAAATTTACCTGTGACGATTTTTGTGATGCGATTGAGGCAGCCCGGATTTGGGCTGCCTATGCCTGCACCCATTTCGGAGCATCGGCCTTTTGTCCGGATTCCCTGACGCTCCAAAAATTTCAGAAAAATTTTAGCTCCGATCCTATCGAGATCCTTACCGGACGAGAAGCAAGACGGATGCTGAAAGTTTTTGATAAAATGTAAACATCCTGGTTTATCTCAAATCACGGATGAACCCCTCTACGGCACCAACACCTTCCTGCTCCATCAAACGAATGGTCTGGGTGCCAATGACAGCGATATCTGCTTTTCCTTTCAAAAAATCAATATCAGTTTTATTTTTTACGCCGAATCCGAGTGCCAGCGGAAGGGGTGTGGCCTTTCGGCAATTGTTCAGATAATTTTGGAGCTGAATCGAAAAATCCGTATTTGCACCGGTTACCCCTTTTCTGGCAACACAATACATAAATCCACTGGCAACAGATGCAAGATATTTCATGCGCTCTGAAGAAGTTGTGGGCGAAATGATGAAAATCGGATCAAGTTTATGATCTTTCATGGCCTCCATATACTCCTGGCCTTCTTCCGGCGGCAGATCCGGCACAATAGCGCCTTTGAGGTTCGATTCGGCCATAACCGAAACGAACCGACTCACGCCGTACTTGAGGAGGATGTTGTAATAGCTCATGAACAGAAACGGAATCGGAAAAGACTGCGATACTTTAGCGGCGAAATCCATGCACTGGCTCACCGTTACCCCTCCTGCAAGGGCTTTCTGGTTTGCAGAAAGAATCACGGGACCATCAGCGATAGGTTCTGAAAAAGGAATCTGAAGTTCCATCAAATCAACGCCGCCTTTGACCATTGCTTCTATGATTTGTAATGATTGTTCAAATGTTGGATATCCCAGCACAATATGGGTCATTAGAAGGATATCCCTTTCTTTTAGCCCTTCTTTCAAGTAGTTTTCAAGCATTGTAAGCCTTTGCCTTTTTGATGATAAATTTTTGCCATTCCGGATCATTAAATGCATCCGCGACAGTAAAAATATCCTTATCTCCCCGACCGGATTGATTAACAATAACAATATCTTCAGGAGATAATGCCGGTGCTTCTTTAAACGCCTGAACGAACGCATGGGCGGACTCCAGGGCTGGTATTACCCCTTCTTTTCGGATCGTCAGGGCGGTTGCCGCCACTACTTCATCATCCGTTGCTGCCTCGAACCGGACCCGCCCGGTTTCTTTGTGATAAGCCAGAATCGGCGATACTCCAATATAGTCCAGACCGGCAGCGATGCTGTGGGTCTCTTTCATCTGTCCTTCAAAATTTTGAAGAAAATAAGTTTTGTAACCCTGGGCGACACCAACGCTGGCGTCTTTTGAACAAAGCCGGGATGCATGCTTGCCGGAATCCAGCCCTTGGCCTCCGGCTTCTACACCGACAAGTTCCACAGGATCATCGAAAAAACCGGAAAAAATGCCCATGGCATTAGAACCGCCGCCGACACAGGCATATATTCTGGCTGGCAGTTTACCTTCAACCGCAAGTATCTGTCGCCGGGCTTCCGTACCGATAATCGACTGAAACCAGGATACCATCTCGGGGAATGGATGAGGTCCGCAGGCCGTACCCAGCACATAATGAGTGGTGTCCATATTAGATACCCAATCTCGGAATGCCTCATTGATAGCATCCTTGAGAATACGGGTACCATCTAAAACCGGGACTACTTTCGCCCCTAAACGCTCCATCCAGAAAACGTTCGGACGCTGTCGCTCAACATCGACTTCCCCCATGTAAATAGTGCAGTCAAAACCAAATTTAGCTGCCATGGTAGCTGTAGCCACCCCGTGCTGCCCGGCTCCTGTTTCGGCTATGACACGGTTTTTTCCCATTCTTTTTACCAAAAGCCCTTGACCCATTACGTTATTAGCCTTGTGAGCTCCTGTATGATTCAGATCTTCGCGCTTGATATAAATACGGGCTCCTCCAAAATGCCTCGTCAGATTTTCCGCAAATGTCAGTGGGGTGGGGCGACAGGAATAAGAAGACATTAATTGTTCATAGTTTCGCCAGAAATCCGGGTCGTTTTTAGCGGCCCGAAAAGTTTCTTCCAGTTCATCAAACGTAGCGTAGAGGATTTCCGGAAGAAATGCACCTCCGAATCCCTGATAATAACCTCGGTTAAGCATTCGTATTACCTCCAATTTTTTGTGAAAACACAAATTGTTCTGTTCGACAGAATAACTCGGAAAATACGCCGTTTTCCCTCTGAGGAAAATGAATGAAGCGTTTTACCCGTAAAAGCGGCGTGGTAGAATCTACTTTCATCAAAAGAGCCTTTTTGCCACGCAAATATCCGATTCTGAAATTCTGTTTTCCATTGTTCGGTTGTAAATAATATTTGTCCCGAGCGATTTCTGATAAAGAACGATCCTTCATGGGGATTTCATCAATCTCGGGAAACAGGTGGGGATCGAGATAAATATCTTCCATAAGTACCGGAACTCCCTTAACAATGCTCAGCCGGGAAAAGAAAAATGCTTTGTTCCCGGCAAATGGATTTTCAGGATCATTCTTGACGGTAATCAGACGGGTTTTTTCCAAAATTTTAATCCGAACAGACAACCCCTTTTTGTGAAAAGAAGAAATCGTTCCTGCTAAAGAAAATAAATCTACTTCTTCTTCCGGGATTCGGACAAAGGTTCCTGCACCTCGTTTTTTGGTTAAAAATCGTTTGCGAACTAACAGTTCAAGCGCCTGCCGAATGGTAGGGCGCCCGATGCCATAGATGGATACCAGTTCATGTTCCGATGGTATCTTGTCTCCATTTTTATAGTGACCCTCGCGGATCTTTCGCTGCAGCGTATCAGCCAATTGCTGATAAAGCGGAATGGGTGAGTCGGGATTTAACACTGTTTATTGCCTCTTTTTTTGAATGAAAATTATGTTTCATAAACATAAATTTTAATTATCACATATTGGTTAAGTTGTCAATACAAATATCGGATAAATTATACATTATATTTTGAATAAATGATAACTGAAGGTTTTATATCATCGGATCTTGATGGTTGAGTCAAAATTAGAATTGCTGAAAATAGTTATTTTTTCTTGACGAACCGATAATTGCCGATATAAACATACTCAGAAACAAGTTTATGGAAGATTAGGGTAAAGACAACCTGATGTCACTTTATGTTTATGTTTTTGTTCAGGGACTAGTTATATACTGAAAACCAGGCGATAAAAATGGAAACCAAACGATAGAATATGAGCTATTTTAACGGAAACCTTTTAGCAGGATGGCTAGTGGATGGAACCGGAGATTCAGCTAAAAAAAATTTTGTTTTAGAAATTCGGAAGGGGATGATTTCCCGGGTTTATCCGGCAAAATTAAATAATAGAAAAGAAGATTTTATCCCAGACAACCCGCATTTGTTGGATTTATCCAAATATTGCATTCTCCCGGCATTTATGGATGCCCATGTGCATTTGTCCATGTCCGGAACTACAGATTCTGTGTGGAGACAATACCAGTTAAAAGCCGGTTTTGAGGAAATAAAACCTGTCATTGAAAAACATATCCGCGAACATTTGACTCATGGGATTGTAGCTGTAAGAGATGGCGGTGACCATAGCGGTTATGTCTATCGGTATGTGCAGGAAGACCATGGTACAAATGGGAACCGGCTGATTATTCGTAATTCCGGCCGGGCCTGGAAAAAGCCCGGTCGTTACGGAAGGCTTGTTGGTAGAAGTGTGGGTGAAGAAACGCTTGACAAGGCGATTGAAAAGGAAATGACATGCCTGAATTCCAATATTCCCGATCAGGTTAAAGTTATTAATTCAGGCATTAACAGTCTTAAAACGTTTTCCAAAGAAACCCCGGAACAGTTTAACCTTGATGAAATGAGGACAGCCGTTAACATGGCTGCAAATTTTGGTATTCCGGTAATGGTGCATGCAAACGGCAGAACTCCGGTTCAAATTTCAATTGAAGCCGGGTGCAGGTCCATCGAACATGGTTTTTTCATGGGAGAAGACAATTTGAAACGAATGGCGGATAGGGGAACTTTCTGGGTACCAACCGCAGTCACCATGAAAAGCTACAGAGAACAACTCGATAATTCAGGTCAGGAGGCGGCTATTGCACAAAAAAATCTTGATCATCAGCTACTTCAGATTTCCATGGCGAAGGATTCGGGAGTACGAATGGCGGTTGGTACAGACTCAGGCAGTCTTGGGGTTCACCATGGAGCTGCTGTCGCCGAGGAAATCAGGCTATTGATTCAAGCCGGGCTCACACTGGAAAATGCTATTGTCTGCGCTACTGCAAATAGTGCAGAGCTTCTCGGATTAAAACAGACAGGACAGCTTATTCCTGGAAAAGAAGCCACATTTATTGCGATTAAAAGTAATTTGAAAAATCTGCAGGAAAACCTGAATCAGGTTGAAAAATTATTTATTAAGGGAAATCAAATTATTTAATACAAACTTTTCTGACTTGAAGTAAATCAACTTGACCATCGAATATTTTTTTGATGCCGTCCTGTTTTAAGGTTGTCATACCATCTTTTATTGCCTGTTCCCGGATTTTTTCCATAGGGGCTTTTGTCTGGATGAGGTATTTGATTTCATCGGTTCCCATCAGCAGTTCATGGATTCCCATCCGGCCTTTATATCCGGTATGGTTGCACATATCGCATCCGGCCGGCTGATGAAGGACAAGGTCTTCTGAATAGGGGATATTGACATTTTTCTCAAACGCCTCACGGCCATATTCTCTAACGAGTTCATCATATTCCGATTGACTGGGATGATAACTTCTAGCACAGTTGGGACATAATGTTCTGACTAAACGCTGTGCCATAATTGCCAGGACAGCATCGGCAAAATTAAATGGATCCATTCCCATATCCAAAAGACGGGTAATACTTTCCGGAGCGCTGTTGGTGTGAAGGGTAGAGAAGACCAAATGACCGGTCAGAGATGCTTCTATACCGATTTGGGTGGTCTCTTTATCACGCATCTCACCGACCATGATCACATCCGGATCTGCACGCAGAAAGGAACGCATGGCCGCTGCAAAAGTAACACCGATTTTCGGATTTACTTGTAACTGACGTAATCCCCTTTGAGTAATTTCAACAGGATCCTCAGCGGTCCATATTTTTGTTTCTGTCTTATTAATATAAGCCAAAGCGGAATGGAGGGTCGTCGTTTTACCTGAACCCGTAGGGCCGCACACGAAAATAATGCCATAAGGTTGTGTAATTATACTGATAAACTTCTTATAATTTTTTGGGGAAAAACCGATTTTCTGAAGAGGAATCGGTTCTCCGGCAGCAAGAAGGCGCATGACAATATCTTCTACGCCTCCTTGAGTAGGTAGTGTCGCTACACGAAGCTCAATATTTTTTCCACCGTATTTTTTGAACTGAATTTTTCCGTCCTGAGGTTTTCTGCGTTCAGCGATGTCAAGATTCGCCATAATTTTTATTCGTGAGGCGATTGCGGAACGGTAATGGTAGGGAATGGTTTGATACTGTATACAACTTCCATCGATTCGCATACGCACCCGCATATTATCTTTGCCGGGAAACGGTTCGATATGAATGTCTGATGCGTTTCGGGAGTGGGCATCCAGAATAATTTTATTAATCAGCTGAACAACCGTGCTGTCGACATCGGTTTCGACAGATTCTGTATCTTCTTCATCTATAGCTTCATCCTGAAGCCTGGAAATAATTTCATCGATTTCGGCAATTTGTTTTTCATCCTGAGTAAAAAGTGAGATAAAATCCTGGATATCCTGCTTTAATGCCACCCGAAATTCGACGGCTTTTCCGTAAAAAACGGATTTTTTAATTTCATCGACTTTCTGAATGTCTTTGGGATTGTCAATGGCAACAACAATCTTGTCGTTTTCCATCTGGATCGGAACCCACATATTGGTGCGCATGAAAGAGACCTTTTTTTTCAGATCGGTCATCAGCGCGCCGGGTATTGGCCAGTTTTCATTATATTCAACAAACGGGAGTTCAAAATACTTGGAAAGAGATTTGCCGATATCTGCTTTACTGATTTTCAAATCCCGCATGAGAACATTTTCGATGGGTTCATTTACCTGTCTTGCATCGGTGATTGCTTTGTTTAATTCTTTTTGGTTTAACAGGTGATTTTCCAGAAGATAGTCGAACTTGGTAGATCGTGTTCTTGCTGCCATTCGCTTTTGGTTGTAAAGAGCAATCCCCAGGATTTTACCAAGTTCTGTAGCAGACCGTTCATCTTTTTGGGAAAATGAATTTTTGTTTTTTCGGTTGATGATCTGAATAACCCCTAACAGATATTTCTTGAAAATGGTTGGGGCTGCCAGTATTTGCCGGGTCGTAAATCTGGTTTTTTGATCCCAGCTTTTGTCAAATTTTAATACCGGGTCGATGCCGTTTAATTCTTCATCGTCATAAACATTGCTGATATTAATTATTTTTTGTTTTGTGGCACAGTATCCGGCAATACTATCTGTTGACACCGGAATGCGAATCTCGGAAATTTCATTGCCTGATTTAAACCGGGAAAACAACTCCTTGCGAATTCCATCAATTACAAAAAGAGTAATCCGTTCCGCTTCGAAAAAATCCGTAATTTCATCTTTCAAATCAATCAGGATTTCATCTAGGTTAGATGCCGCATAAATTTTATTTCCAATTTCCTGAAGCAACGTACGATAGGCGACCTCGGATTTTAGATGCTGAACCGTATTTTCGGTTTTCAGATGCTGTACTTTACCGGGATCTTGCGTCTGATTTTGAGTTGATTCGTTTGCAGCTTTATCTAACATTTTTTTATTGCCGTTGTGATCGTCTTAGTTTATACAATTATTTTTCCAGGTCGTTATTATTAACTGACTTAAAATTTTCGTAAATTTTTTTGAAACCACCACCGATGAGCATAATCCCAATCAGGTAAAAGCATACACGAATAAAAGGAAGAACCGGTTGAAAGTATTCGATTTTTTTAATATCCGGCCAAACCTGGGGCAACCGATAAAACACACCGATTCCTGCTATCATCAATGCAATGCCCCAGATGAGTTGAACAGGATTTTTGTTTTTTTTCATCAAAAATTCCTTTAAATTCAGCCACTAGATACTCTTTACTATAAACCGATATCATTATCGGT
>JAGYNR010000045.1 GCA_018399715.1 Desulfobacterales bacterium
TATCCGCCCGAATGGAAATTTATCCCAAAGGCATGTCCGGATTACGCATGATCCGTTTATCGCAAGGGATACTATCGGGAATCCGGGAGCTTACAGTGGATGAAATTCATCAGCGCGTCATGGGTCGATTCCCTGAAGGTGAAAAGCTTCCGAACCACCCGGGGTTGGAGGAGCTTTTAAAAAAATCCGGACTCGAGGTAAGCTGGAATCCGAAGGCCGCTGACGGGAAGGGCTCATATTGCTATACCTATTCCGAATATACCATTGATCGCACGGACTCGACCTTAAACCGGTCAACCATACATGGCGATACTTCCAAAGAGATTACTCCCGAAGCGGCCGATGCCCGAATCTTTGACACCAAATTGAACAAAGCCTTTTCCGAAGGCGGTTTTCTGGTCATTACGGCACCGTTTCGATACCTGAACAAGGCTGAAAAGGCTTTGCAAAATCGGTTTGATTTAAAGATCATCAACTTCGATGACCTGTTCATTCCGATAATGCAACATACAGCCGGGAAACATCAAATCAACTGGGGAGTAGTAATTAAAGCAGATGCGGCTGAAAAAAATAGCAGGGACTGGCAAAATCTCAATCGGTTGGTCGAGATGTGCCTGCCGGCTGCGAAAAAGTCGATAACCCAACATGAAGACAATATCTTATTGACCGGTATCGGCTTGCTGGCTCGTTATGACCGGCTCAATTTTATTGATGATCTGCGGGATCAAATCGGTACATCCGCTATTTCTGTCGAAGGAATCTGGATACTGATTCCCGAAGACGGGCAAAGCAAACTCCCGACAATCGACGGTAAGGCGATACCGCTGCTTGGCAGCGGTCAGTATGCAAGCATGCCCAGACATTGGATTCAACAGCAAATAGATGTATCAAAAAAGGGCGGCCGGGCTTTATGATAAAATCTTCAAATCTTCTATCAGACCTCAAAATTATACTGCGGCGATTGTCGGATGATATCCGGGAACGATGCGAGGAGGTACAGGAGATTGATACCCAACTTAAGCACGAACACCGACAGGCATTGGACAAAGGACGTACCGCGCAAACCTATTCGGCCTGGAGAGATGAGGTGGTCACGCGAACATCCGCGGCATGGATACTGGCCTGTGTTTTTGTGCGTTTCATGGAAGATAACGAGCTGATAGATGCCGCCTATCTCTCCGGTTCCGGACAGCGGCTTCAGGAGGCGCGCGACAATTACACCCTGTATTTCAAATCAAATCCCCGTGAATCGGATCGCGAATATTTGCTCCATGTGTTTACAACTGTTGCAAATCTTCCCGGTGTCGGAAGCCTTTTCGACAAAAAACATAACCGGCTCTGGCGCATCGGCCCGAGCGGTGATGGGGCCGGGATGCTGCTCGCTTTTTTCCAAAAAATTGAAGGGGAAACCGGAAGCCTGATTCATGATTTCACGGATGCCCATTGGGATACCCGGTTCCTGGGAGATCTTTATCAGGACCTTTCCGATGATATCCGAAAAAAATACGCCTTGCTTCAGACACCTGAATTTGTGGAAGAATTTATTTTAAATCGTACTTTGAATCCGGCCATAGATACGTTCGGGCTCAAGGAAGTTCGCCTGATTGATCCCGCCTGTGGGTCCGGACATTTTCTCATCGGCGCTTTTCATCGCCTGCTTTTCTTATGGCAGCAGCAGGAACCGGAAACCAATGAACGAGAACTGGTTCGAAGATCATTAGATGCGGTCTATGGGGTGGATATCAATCCACAGGCAACTGCCATCGCGTATTTCCGCTTGCTGGTTGCGGCTCTGAAAGCATCCAATATTGATAAATTAAAAAATGCTCCGGGATTTGAAATTCATTTGGCTACCGGGGATTCGCTTTTACACGGTCCAACTCCTGAAAGCGGTCGTTTTTTAACAGGTTATTTGCCTGGTCAAGACCCGCTTGCTTATGTTTATGAAACCGAGGATGCAGACAAGCTCAAACGCTATTTGGGTCAAAAATATCATGCGGTTGTTGGGAATCCGCCGTATATTACGGTTAAAGACAAGGCGATAAATCATGCATATAGGGATAAATTTCGGTCATGTTATCGTCAGTATTCTCTTGTTTGTCCTTTTTTGGAACGGTTTTTTGATCTTGCCTTCAATGGAGAAAATGGAAAAGCCGCAGGCTATATTGGAGCAATTGTTGCTAACTCCTTCATGAAAAGAGAATTCGGAAAGAAGCTGATAGAAAATTATATACCTAAATGGAATTTAACCCATATCATTGACACATCCGGTGTCTATCTGCCAGGGCATGGTACACCGACGGTAATTCTTTTTGGAAGAAGCCAAAAGCCGGTTTCAGATAAGGTTCGGGCAGTAATGGGCATAAAAGGTGAACCGGGTACACCTGAAATTCCATCTGAAGGCATTGTTTGGAACGCAATTGTCAATCAGGTTGATATTAAAGGATTGGAAAGTGAATTTGTTAGTACAGATGATATAAAAAGAGAATATTTTTATAAACATCCGTGGAGTTTGGGTGGTGGTGGCGCTTCAGTTTTAGCAAATGCTTTTAGTACAATGGCTAAAAAAGGATTGAAGGATATCGTAAGCGAAATTGGATTTGGAGCAGTAACAAGAGAAGATCAAGTGTATATGATCGGTAAGCTTGTTTTGAATAGGCATGATATTATTTCTAAATACTCAAGGGAATTAGTGCAAGGTGAAAAAATAAGAGATTGGAAGATTCAAGATCCACAAAAAGCCATTTGGCCATATGATGAAAAATCTCTAGAAGCTCAAGCAGATGCTAAAGTGATCGAATTCCTATGGCCATGGAAAACCCAGCTTTCAAAAAGGATTGCCTATGGCCACTCACAATTAGAGAGAGGATTAAAATGGTTTGAATACTCAATGTTTTTTAAAGAAAGATATTTAATTAGCCAGTCAATTACTATCGCTTTTGTTGCAACACACAATCATTTCGTTCTTGACTGTGGAGGGAAAGTCTTTAATCGATCAGCCCCGATTATCAAACTTCCTAACAAATCAAAAATCATTGATCATTTAAATCTTATTGGCCTTCTAAATAGCTCTACCGCTCTTTTCTGGGGCCGACAAACTTTCTTCGCAAAAGGCGGGTATGCTTCTGGTAAATGGGAAGAAGGACTTGAATGGGATGGCACAAAGTTGATGCAATTTCCGGTTTCTGAAAAACAGCCGATGGAATTGGCTGAAATCTTGGACAGGATGGGAAAAAAATGTACCGAATATCTTCCTGCAAATTTGATCAAAAAGGAAGTACCTTCAAAAACCAGCATCGAAAGAAACGAAAACCAGTTTTCAAAAACCCGCGAAACCATGATCGCCCTCCAGGAAGAACTTGACTGGCAATGCTATAATTATTACCAGATTACCGATGAACAACTTTGGATGCCGGATATGGAAGATGTACCCGGCATAAAGCTTGGGGAAAGGGCATTTGAAATCGTCATGGCCCGCAAAATGGAATCCGGAGAGCTTGAGACAAGCTGGTTCGAGCGGCATGGCTCGACACCGGTAACTGAAATTCCATCGCATTGGCCGGAGGAATACCGGCAACTGGTTTGCCGCAGAATCAATCTGATTGAATCCGATAAAAATATCCGGTTAATCGAGCAGCCGGAATATAAGCGTCGCTGGGCTATGGAACCTTGGGATAAGCAGGTGAAATCCGCTTTGGAACAATGGTTGCTTAATCGTCTTGAGTATGCCTTAAGCGGCAGGGATCTGATGGCTGAAGGCGACCCGCAACCGGCCACCAAAGAACCCCGTCTGCTCAGTTGTGCCCAATTGGCGGATATGTTGCGGGGAGACGAAGATTTTCTAAAAGTTGCCGAACTTTACAAGAGCCGCCCGGATTTCGATGTCGCAAAACTGGTGGAAGATTTGGTCGGCAAGGAATCGGTCCCGTTTTTACCGGTTTTCCGGTACAAACCCAGCGGCCTTCGCAAACGCCGGGACTGGGAAAAGACCTGGGAACTGCAACGGCAGGAGGATGCCATCGATTCACGGACGAAGCTGAATAAGAATCATCCCGAATATCTTACGCCCGAGGGTGCCGAACGTTTAAAAAGAAAATCAATTGGCGATATCGCCGTTCCACCGAAATACCAGACGAAAGACTTTATTAAATCGAGCTATTGGAGATTAAGGGGAAAGCTCGATGTTCCCAAGGAACGGTTTATCTCCTACCCCGGCCTGGAAAGAGACACCGAGCAGAGCATGATCATCACCTGGGCGGGATGGGATCATCTTCAACAGGCAAAAGCACTTTCCAATTACATAGAGGAAGCCAAAAACCTGGGCTGGCCGGAACATCGTCTGGTGACCATGCTTGCCGGCCTGGTTGAATTGCTGCCCTGGCTGCGTCAATGGCACAATGAAACAGATCCCCATTATGGAATCGGTATGGGAAACTTTTTTGCCGAATATTTGCATAACCAGGCCCGAGAACTTGGAAAAACCGTGCAAGACTTGAAAAATTGGGCTCCGAATAATTAAAAGACGGGTCCGTAAACAATAATTTTGAATCATCATCTAAATATGTAAAGCACAGCAGGTGATAAAATGACATTGATCAAAGACCTGATTGACCTGCCGGATCGGGTGCGACGCGGCGATTTTGTTTTGAAACTGTCCGAAGGGGTCAACCGCGCGGATGAAACCGTTGATAATTATGTGGTTACTCCTCAGTTGGCCCGGAGTTTTGACCTGGCGCTTGATCTTATCAAAGCCGGGATGGATGACAACACCAGCAAAGGCTGTTACCTTCATGGCAGTTTCGGCAGTGGGAAAAGTCATTTTATGGCCATATTAAGCCTGATACTGCAAGACAATCCCAAGGCCCGATCCATCCCTGAATTGTCCGCGGTGATCGCCAAACATAACTCATGGACGGAGCAGCGAAAATTTTTATTGATTCCTTACCATATGATTGGCAAGGAAAGTATGGAAGAAGCGATTCTGGGCGGATATGTAGACAATATGCTTCAAAAACACCCAAATGCCAAAATGCCCGGGGTTTACCGCAGCGATAAGTTATTTAAAGATGCCGCAAGGCTGCGAAAGGATTTGGGGGATGAAAAATTTTTTGCCCGCCTGAATGAAGGGATATCTTCATCGGATGACGGCTGGGGCACTTTATCTCAGGGCTGGACCCCGGAAACCTATGAAAAAGCCGTTTTTGGGCCCCCGAAATCCGAAGATAAAAGCCGCCTGGTGGGCGACCTTGTGGATAAATTTTTCACATCCGTGCGCGGTGCATCTGAATTTGTGGATCTGGACACCGGGCTTTCGATTATCAGCAAGCATGCAAAATCCTTACGTTACGATGCCATTGTACTGTTTCTGGATGAATTGATTTTGTGGCTGGCCAGCCGCGCAGCAGATTTTGAGTTTATCAAGCGGGAAGGCCAAAAGGTTTCCAAGCTGATAGAAGCCCAGGCCGCGGATCGTCCGATTCCGTTGATCAGTTTCGTAGCCCGCCAGCGGGATTTAAAGGAACTGGTCGGCGATAGTGTGACAGGGGCCGATTACCTGAGTTTTAGCGACGTTCTCGATTGGTGGGAAGCCCGGTTTGCGAAAATCAAGCTGGAGGACAAAAATTTACCGGCCATTGCCGAAAAACGGGTGCTGAAGCCAAAAACAGAAAAGGCCAGAAAACAAATTGATGATGCTTTTGAAGCGGCAACGTGCATTCGACAGGAAGTGCTCAATGTTTTACTGACCAGCAAAGCCGACAAGAAGATGTTTCGCAAAATATATCCTTTCAGCCCTGCTTTCATGGACACCCTTGTGGCAATGTCTTTTCTTCTTCAGCGGGAGCGGACCGCATTGAAAGTCATGCTTCAGATTTTAATCGAGCAAAAGGACAGCCTTAAATTGGGAGAAATTATTCCGGTCGGTGATCTGTTCGATGCCATATCAGAAGGGGATGAGGCTGTAAGTGACGATATTCGGCGAAGTTTCAGCGATGCGCAAAAATTATATGAACAAAAACTGAGGCCGATTTTGGAGCGGGATCATGGACTTTCAATGGATGACATCAAACGTCGGCCTGCAGATGACCCCGAGGTCAGGAATTTAAAAACTGATGACCGATTGATCAAGACATTGCTCCTGTGCACCCTTGCTCCTAACGTGGAAGCATTGAAAGGGGCTACTGCAAGTCAGCTGGCCGCTTTGAATCATGGCACCATCAACTCACCCATTGCCGGTCATGAAGCCCAAATCGTTCTCAACAAATGTCGAAAATGGGCGGCTGAAATCGGCCAGATAAAAATCGGGGAGGAACTCTCCAACCCGACAATCGCTATTCAACTTTCCGGTGTGGACACGGAAAATATTATCGATCAGGCGAAAAGATTCGATAATACGGGAAACCGCATTCGGGAAATCCGAAAGCTGATTTTTCAGTCTTTCGGTATTCAAGATGTAGACGACATATTCCAGGAATATGATTTTACATGGCGGGGTACAAAGCGCCGGTGCCGTATCCAGTTTGAAAATGTAAGAAGACAGTCGCTGGAATCCTTTAAAAACAACACCGATAATTGGATGGTCATCATTGATTATCCGTTCGATGAGGAGCCAGGACATGGTCCGAGGGATGATATCGCCAAAATTGATAAATTTCCGGACGAATACCTGGAAGGAACACTGACATTGGCCATTATCCCCTCTTTTTTGAGCCAGCAATCATTAAACGCACTCGGCCGGCTGGTGATCATTAAAAATATTTTAAGAGGCGAAAATTTTAAAGCGTATACAGGGCATCTGTCGCCTTCCGATCAACAGGTGGCCAAAACACTGCTGCAAAATCAGCAAAGCCAGTTGCGACAGCAGATTCTCCGCTATCTGGACAATGCATACGGAATAACAAATTCAGAACAAAGTGCGCTGGATGCCGCCACCCTGTTGGAGGAGTCGGAACACCTTCAAAGCATGATGCCGGGCTTTGATCCCAGACCACCGGCTGCGGCAACCTTAAACGATGCACTGTTGCAACTCCTTGGTCAGGCACTTGAATTTCAATATCCGGGGCATCCGAGATTTGATGAAACTATCAGGCTGTCGGCTTCCGTAATAAAAAAGGTTTTCGCGGAAATCGAAAAAGCTTGCAATACGACGGATGGCAGGATTTTGGTTGAAAAATCGTTACGTAAAGATATCCGTCTGATTGCCAATCCGTTGAAGATCGGATCAATGGAAGAAACTCATTTTATCCTGGATCACACATGGAAAAATCATTTCCTGAAAAAGCACGCCAGCACAAATGAGCTGTTAACAGTGGGCCTAATGAGGCAATGGATTGATCAGCCAAGACCCATGGGTCTTCCTAGAATCCTTGAGAATCTGATTATCATGACATTTGCCTCACAGACAAACCGGGTCTTTTTTGACAATGATCTTTCTATTGAACCCAATATAGAAGATTTGAAAAAACAATATGAACTCAAGGAAATGGATCTGCCTTCAGAGGGGGACTGGAAGAAAGCCATTGAAAGAGCAGGGTTTATTTTGGGCATTACGCAATCCGGCCTGCTAAACGCCGGAAATGTCGCCAAATTTTCCGATAATGTCAGAAATGAACTGTCAGAATACCAGGAAATCTGTAATGATCTTCATAAAACCCTGGAAAAATTGTGGTCGACCCGAAAAGATTTAAACAAATCCGCTAAACGGCTGACAACCGCAGCGACGGCCAAATCTTTTATAGCGGATATCTTAAAAGCTGATGGCATCAGGCTTGTTGAACGCCTGGCAAACTGGGAAACTCAAGCAAATCCGGCGCCGACGGATGCGGCCATCGGCACCAGCATTAAGAAGGCAGCTGATGTAAACAAGGCCATTTCAGATGCGAATTGGAGCTTGATTGAAGAGGCGGAAAACCTTGAAGGCAGTCATAAAGAGGTTGCTGGGCAGCTCACAAAGGATCTGAAAGATGCGCTTGAGGAAGATGAATACGTTATAGCCTTATCACCGAAAATCGCCAGCATTCACAGCCGGGCTTTGGAACTTATTAAGGCTGCGCTAAAAGAAAAACAGTCACCACCTGATTCCAAAACGAAAGAGCAACAGGAAGAAAGACCGGGCGCAACGATAATCAAGCCAGGCGGATCGGAGCGAAATAAAAAGGCAGGGCAGTTCAGGATCATTAAGGAGGAAACCCAAGACCTTTCACCTGAAGATTGTAAAGGCGTATTTGATGAAATCCTTGATTTAATGATCAAAGAAAATGCCCAGGTTGAACTTCATTGGCGTATATATAAAAAAAACTGATTATGACGGATTTTGGGAAAAACTAGTAGGTCGTGTTAAGCGGTGTTTCATGTTGGGTTTCGCTTATAGCGTATTCGAAATAATCACGTTTTAAATAGAAGTGACAATTAGGTCCATGGCAGCGATAAAAGCAATCCAGTTAAAAAAACAGGTAGAAGGACTCCTTAAAAACTACCCGGATGCCGAGATCATCGGCCTTAAATCAAAGAATAAGTGGCATTCCGAGTCCGTGATGGAAATTAATGGGGCTTCTTTTTTGGCAACCCAATGCATTTCTCAGCTATCCATCAGGGAAGCCATTCTCAGGGCCAGAGCCCGGAAATACAAGCTGGTATTTATTACAAATATCGAAGATCCGGATCTAAGCTGCGATTTAAGATCTGTCCTGACAAAGCGTAAACTGATTCCCATAAAGCCGTGGGAAACGGTAAAGGATTTGTTTAAAGCAAAAACAATTGATGGAAGTGTCTATCAAAAATCATGGCTGGCCGATGTGCTGCTTGAAATGGCGCCTGCTGAGGGATATAAAGTTGCCCCGAACGGTTTTCTTTCAGCGGAAAGAATTTGGGCGGAAGTTTTATATTTATTTCTGAGAATCGAAACTGGCCGGCCGGATGCATCGGATATTCTAATGTGGTCGGTGGATAAAGAATTGGTATCGCAGCTGGAAAATTTTTCAGATACCCAGTTTCAGGATACATGTCAATGGATTGAACCCCATGAAAATTCTCTGGAACTATTTTTATTAACACTGGTCAGGGAAATGGTCGATGTTAATCTAATTGCTTTGGGACTTGCATTGGAAATTACCACCAGCGAATTGTCAAAAGGCGATGAAACCATAAAAAAAGCTGCCATAAGGATAGAAAAATTTACGAATAACAAGCCCATTCCTGACAATCTTAAGCAAAAATGGAGTGAAACCGCATACCAGGCCTACCAAAAACTAAATGAAAAAAACCGAAAGGATACCATTTCAGAGATTCAAGAACGTTTGGACAGCATTTTAAAAGATATAGGTATCAGAGATTATGCTTACCTGAGTTCCGTATCCCATTTGGGATTTGAGCAGCGGATAGTAAATTTTGCAAAAGGCGTCACAAACCACCTTAAATCTAAAAAGATGAACAATTTTAAACCTCTATATCAATTGCTGACATTTTCAGAAGCGCATTTTTCCGCCGGTAAGTCCCCAAAGCGTGTGGATCGTATGAAAATGGCTTTCCGCCTCTTAAAATGGTTATCCATTGAAAATACAAAGCAGAAAAAAACGTCAATGAACTTTTCCGATCTTTCGGCAAATTATTTAAAAGATATGGGATTTGTTGACCATGCGCGGGATTCCATTCGGACAGGTGACGAGTGTCGGGAACTAAGCCAGGCCTACAAAAGTATACTGAACCAGGTTCAGTTGATTCGTGAAATCTGGAACAAAGATTTTGCAGAGAGTTTAAAAAAATGGACGGAATTCGAACCGAAAAGTGATGGCCTGATCAAAATTGAAGATTTCCTGAAAAAAATCCTTGCGCCTATTGCGAAAGATCATCGTCTGCTTTTTATCGTTTTGGATGGGATGAGCATGTCCGTCTTTTCCGAATTAAAGGATGACTTAATCTGGAATAATTCATGGACTGAAATCATTCCGGAGGGCTGGGTGTACCCGAAACCGGTAATTGCAGTGCTTCCGACCATTACTGAAACGTCGCGCAGAAGCCTTTTTTGCGGGAAGCTGACGGCAAATCCCAAAGACGATGAGATTAAAGGCTTCGAAAATAACAGTGTGCTTAAAGAGGCTGCGGGTGCCGTTACGCCAAAATTATTCTTAAAAGGAGAGATTTCCGATACGGATAAACATCTGTCGGAAACGCTCAGAAATGAAATATATTCAACCCGAAGAAAAGTTGTGGGCACCGTTATCAATGCTGTTGATGATTCTTTATACAGCAATGATCAAATTTCTCTTTCATGGCGTGTTGAAAAAATTCCCATTTTGTCCCAGCTGCTTTACGCAGCCCGGGAATCCGGGCGAGTCGTTATCATAACAAGTGATCATGGCCATATTTTAGATTACCACACCAAATTGTATAATTATGAGTCGGGCGAACGGTGGCGGCCGTACGACGGCAAAATTAATGACGGAGAAATTTTGGTACAAGGCTCACGGGTTTTGAAACCCGAAAACGGTAGAATGGTTGCGCCTTATACAGAAACCATCCGTTACGGAAAGAAAAAAAACGGTTACCACGGCGGCGTAACGCCTCAAGAAGTTGTTATTCCATACACCATTATGAAATGGCAGCAAATTGAAAAAGGCTGGAAAGGAGTGCCTTATTTCTTGCCTGAATGGTGGGATGCCGGCATGGATGATGTACAACCTGAAACTTTCAGGTCCGTTTTAACAGAAACAAAAGAGGAGAAAGAACCTGAAAAAGGGCAGCTACTTCTTTTTGAGGAAACTCCGGTAGATTATTCCGTTGAGCCGGATGTCTGGATAAGGGATTTATTAAAATCGGAGATGCTGAAAAATCAGAAAAAACTTTGCGGCAGGGCTGTTTTATCGGATGAATTGATTTTTCAATTTATTAAAATAGTGTCGTTACATAAGGGAACCGTGATTCAATCTACTCTCGCTCTGGCTATTGGTCAGCCCGCCATGCGAATACGCGGCATTATCTCGGTGATGCAGCGCATATTAAATGTGGATGGATATCCGGTTCTTACATTCGATTCAGCGTCAGGCACCGTTAAAATCAATATAAAATTGCTAAAGACCCAATTTAAAATATGACAAGCGATCTAAGCCCCCAAAAGCGGCTTGAAATTATCGATGCATTAAGAAGAGGCACAGTCCCGCAAAACGGGTTGGATGCGTTTGCGGTGGGGCTGGAACAATTCAATGATACCATCGCCAATGAACTCGATACGGCCGCAAAAGGCGGCAGCATTTTTAAAGCAGTACGCGGTGAATACGGCAGCGGCAAGACTTTTTTTTCAAGATGGATACAGGAGCGCGGAAAAAAACAGGGCTTTGCCACCTCGGAAATCCAGATTTCCGAAGCCGACACTCCCCTTCATAAGCTGGAGACCATCTACAGGCGTGCAATGGAACGTTTATCCATCAGCGGAATAGCCAAAGGGGCATTTCGCAATATCATCGATTCATGGTTTTTTACCCTGGAAGAAGATATTTTATCCGCCGGTTTCGATGATGAACCAAATGAGGAACAGCTGGAAGAAAAAACAAACTGGTTAATGGAGCAGCGGTTGGCGGCAATTTCCGGGACAGCACCCATTTTTGCCGTGGTTTTGCGAACCTATAGAAAGGCTACCATTGAAAATGATTTTATACTTGCGGACGGTCTAATCTCCTGGCTGACCGGCCATCCGCAGGTCGCGGCTGATATTAAACGAAAGGCCGGCATTAAAGGCGAAGTGGATCATTTTGCTGCCTTGAATTTTTTTCAAGGATTGTTGTTGATTCTGAAGGATTCCGGTCATCCGGGCTTGATTCTGGTAATGGATGAGGTTGAGACCTTGCAGCGGGTAAAAAGCGATGTCCGCGACAAGGGACTTAATGCCTTGCGACAATTAATCGACGATCTTGACAACGGACGTTTCCCTGGACTTTATTTATTAATCACCGGAACTCCTGCCTTTTACGATGGTCCCCAGGGGGTCCAGCGTCTGCCTCCTCTGGCGCAACGATTGTATACCGATTTTTCAACGGATGCCTGTTTTGACAACCCCCGGGCGATTCAAATCCGCCTGAAGGGATTCGACATCCAATCCCTGGTGCAGCTTGGTATTCGAATCCGGGGAATTTATGCTGCTATGACTGAAAACAAAGATCGGCTTCAATTAATGGCCGACAACGCATATATCGAATCCCTTGCAAAGGCGGTAACCGGGAATTTGGGTAGAAGGGTCGGCATTGTCCCCAGGCTGTTTTTGAAAAAACTAATCAGTGATGTTCTGGATCGCATCGATCAATTTCCGGATTTCAATCCCCGCCATGATTACAAATTGACAATCGTGGACTCTGAACTATCTGAAATAGAAAGAAACGCGCTTGCAGCAAGCCATGTGGACGAAATTGAGCTGGATGTATGAGTGCATTTGATTCTCTGCATCCTGCCCTTCAGCACCATATCGTAAACTCGCTAGGTTGGAATACGCTTCGACCTTTGCAGGAACAAAGTATTAATGCCGTTTTAGAAGGGCGGCATGTAATCATGCTCGCCCCTACTGCGGGTGGAAAAACAGAGGCCTGCATGTTCCCGTTGTTTTCCCGGATGCTTTTTGAAAACTGGGATGGACTGAGCATTCTATATATTTGCCCGTTAAAAGCACTGCTAAACAACTTGAACGAGAGACTGCAAGGTTATGCGGCACTAATCGGACGAACATCAGATGTCTGGCACGGCGATACCCCCCAGGCAAAACGCAAAAAACTGATTGCCTCATCGCCCCACTGTCTCTTGACAACGCCGGAATCAATTGAAGCGATGCTGATTTCAACCCGAATCGACCATGGGTCCTTTTTTTCCAACATAAAGGTTGTGGTAGTGGATGAAATTCATGCGCTTGCCGGAGATGATCGCGGATGGCACCTTCTCTCGATTTTGGAAAGACTGACTCGAATTGCCGGGCGCGAAATACAAAGAATCGGACTTTCGGCAACCGTGGGCAATCCGGATCATCTTTTATCATGGCTTGCCGGGCAGGCTGAGGGCAAGAAATCCATCTTAATGCCGGGTTCGGTTACACGGGTATCAAAAGGTGATATTACTGTTGATTATGTGGGAACTTTGGATAACGCGGCGCTCGTCCTGTCAAGACTTTACCGCGGAGAAAAGAGGCTCGTATATTGTGACAGCAGAAGCCGAGTGGAGAAGCTTGCGGCAGAACTCAAAAAATGGAAGATTAGAACTTATGTTACCCACAGTTCCTTGAGTACCAAAGAGCGTAAACAGTCCGAAGATGCCTTTAACCATGAAAAAGATTGTATAATTGTCGCCACGAGCGCTCTTGAGTTGGGGATTGATATCGGAAATCTTGATCGGGTTATTCAAATCGATGCACCGGCAACGGTCTCCTCTTTTTTGCAGAGGCTTGGACGCTCCGGCAGGCGCGAGGGGGCAGTTAAAAACTGTCTTTTTCTGGCCACATCAGAACTTTCGTTATTGCAGGCTGCCGGGTTGGTTGAACTTTGGC
The DNA here is from genome assembly GCA_018399715.1 of Desulfobacterales bacterium. Taxonomy (GTDB): domain Bacteria; phylum Desulfobacterota; class Desulfobacteria; order Desulfobacterales; family SKZT01; genus M55B149. The sequence continues at coordinate 13,514 of JAGYNR010000045.1, forward strand.
AATCCGGTTACGTGGAGCCGATCATGCCGCCACCAGAACCGTACCATGTTCTTGTTCAACAGATTTTGGGCCTTTTGCTGCAGGAAAAAGGTATCGGAATGAATACGTGGCGGGATTGGATTGGCCGCATTCCAGCATTCAAATTAATTCCCCAAGAAACAATAAACAGAATTTTATCGCATATGATAGAAGCCGGAATCCTCGCCCAGGACCAGGGCATCATCTGGTTTGGACCTGTAGGAGAGACTTTATACGGCTTTAAAAACTTTATGGAAATTTGCTCCACATTCATCAGTCCGCCTTTATTCGAGGTAAGATATGGCAAGGATGTGATCGGTTATGTAGATGGAATGACTTTTACCGGAAATGCCGATGAACAGGTCCTTCTTCTTGCTGGAAAACAATGGACGGTAAAAGCGATAAACCGGGATAGAAAAATTGCTAATGTTGAGCCCGCTACCTCTCCCGGAAAGTCAATCTGGCTGGGGGCCGGACCTTTCTTGACCAAAGAGCTTTGTTCGGCTATAAAAAAGCTTTTATCAAATGATCAGATGTCGAAGACATGGTCCAAGCGGACCGAACGAAAAATCTGCGAACTCCGTAATGAATTTGATTGGCTTAAAATTCATGAAACCGCCATTACCCAAAACAATGGAAAATCTACCTGGTGGACATTTGCCGGAAAGCTCACCAACATTAATATCGCAAACATAATCACTCACAAATTCGGGTTAAAAACCTATGCGGATAATTTATCAGTTCATCTGGGATCTCTCCTTAAGCATCACGAAATGGATAAGTTGCGGAACATTGATCCACTTCAAATGGGAGATATGTTGGCGGTTATCTTTTTTTCGCACCAAAAGACGGCATATAAATTTTCCGAATGCTTACCCCAATTCGTTCTTCATAGCATGATCAAAGAACGCTTCATTTTCCCAGAGCAACTCCGCAATATTTTAAGTCAACCGACAATTTTTGTAAGAGATTGATTTTGCATGAAAAAATGGTGTCCATGGAATCTCTCCCGAAATAATAAAAATAGTCATAGGTCCGTTAAATCCCCTGGAACTATTTTGTTCTCAGCCGAATGTTCGAATGGCTAATAGCAAATATGATAATGATAATTGCCATGATATGAGGTATATGGTAGATATTATAAAATGCAAAAAGAAGTTGGATTTCGACTTAGTGCTATATGGATTTTGTTACTAATTGGTCAACGGCATTAACTTAAGCTGTTAAAATCTAACTAACCTCTTAAAAATATTTAAAATATGGTTGATTTTTGGGGATATGACATGGTATACTCATTTTCAATAATAACAGCCAAATATTTAAACGAAAGGAGCACACCATGCCGAAAAAAAGTCAAAAAACTGGTGAAGTTGGCACGGAACCTGATTTCCAAGATATGTGCCAAAGCGATTGAATTTATTAAAAAAAAACATTGCTTCCCCTGAATTTGTCGCCCGCCACCGAAAAATCCGAATGATTTTATCCGCAAAAGAAAGCTGCCTTTTCACGTCTTGATCGTATTTCTTATCAATTTATCGTATTTCTTATCAATTTTGTCCGTGGCTCTCCTACCAGGATGAATTCGATAAATTTTTCAAAACTATTTTCCGTTTCGATGTGGCCAAACGGATCGTTTCAAAAGCATCATTAACCAAAGCGCGAATGAAGCTTAAGTTTGAGGCCTTTGTCGAAATGAACCTTCACTTGATTCACTATTTTGATAAACACTTACAGCCCCGTACCTGGTTTGGTTTTCGGCTGTTGGCCGTCGACGGTTCCACTACCCGTCTGCCGATAACGGAATCCATCGCACAGCACTTCGGTGTTTGGAACGGTCGGCAGGGTGCACCATCACCCATGGCCCGGGTGTCTCAGCTCTTTGATGTTCTCAACAAAGTCACTGTCGATGCCCTCATCAAACCTAAAAGCATCGGCGAGCGAGAGCTTGCCGCCCAGCATTTTCTCAACGTGATGCCCAACGACTTGATTCTGCTCGACATTGGCTATCCGGCATGGTGGCTTTTCAAGTTGATCCTTTCCTTGAACACAGAGTTGTGTGCCCGAATATCGTGCACCAAATGGAAAGTCGTGCATAAGTTTTTCCGTTCCGGGCTGCCTGAAAAAGTTATTGATCTGCCAATTCATGCTACCTCTGTTGCCCAATGCAAAAAAATGGGATTGGACACCACAGCCATGAAACTGCGGTTAATCCGCATTGAAAATGACGGAAAATCAGCGGTTTTGATCACCTCATTGATTGATACCAAAAAATATCCTATTGATATCTTTAACGACCTGTATCATGACAGATGGCCTCTATAAGAGGATTACAAGGCAATTAAATGCCGCATGGAACTGGAAAACTTTACCGGAAAATCCGCACTTTCAGTTTATCAGGATTTTCATGCGAAAGTGTTCGCCAAAAATTTGGTCTGGATCATGGCATTTCCGGTGCAACAAAATTTGCATGAAGACATCAGCTTTAAAAACTATCGATATCAGATCAATTTCACCCAGGCTTTCTCGAAAAGCAAAGGGGTGGTCGAAGCTGCTTGGCTTTATAGTGGG